>NZ_JAWOTI010000002.1:422833-535058 GCF_033338775.1 Vibrio sp. Vb1018 | reverse complement strand
CTTTAAAATACAAAACGCCCGATGAAGTACATCGAGCGTTTTAGTTAAAAAGTGTCAACCCATATCAGGACGGGTCACGCCGATCTTTTTAGCGTTTGAACGTTACTTGCTCTGCTTGTTCAAGATGAATATGAGTTGTCGCAGGCTGTGTTTCTGCAATCACTTTACCGTGACGGACAGAGTAACGAACCGGCACTTGGCGACGTACTGCGTCAAAACCATTTTCTGCGGGAAGAATCAGTAAACTACCAGGTTTGCCTTCTTCAATGCCGTGCTTATCTTGAATGTTCAGTGTACGTGCTGAATTGGTGCTGATCAGATCCAGTGAGTTGTTGATTTGGTCGTAACCCATCACCTGGCACACGTGCAGACCCATATGCAGCACTTGCAGCATGTTTGCAGTGCCTAGTGGGTACCAAGGGTCAAATACATCATCGTGTCCAAAGCAGACGTTGATGTTGGCATTCAGCATCTCTTTCACTCGTGTTACGCCGCGACGTTTTGGGTAATCATCAAAACGGCCTTGTAAGTGAATGTTCACCAATGGATTTGCCACGAAGTTGATACCGGACATGCGTAATAAACGGAACAGGCGAGATGCGTATGCACCGTTGTAGGAACCCATCGCTGTGGTGTGACTGGCCGTGACTTTATTCCCCATATCAAACTTGTGCGCTAATGCTGCCAGTGTTTCAACGAAGCGAGATTGTTCGTCATCGATTTCATCACAATGCACGTCGATCAGACGGTCGTATTTTTGCGCTAATTCGAACACGTAGTGCAGCGATTCAATGCCATATTCGCGTGTGAATTCAAAGTGTGGAATCGCGCCAATCACGTCCGCACCTAATTTGACGGCTTCTTCTAGCAGCTCTTTGCCATTTGGGTAAGAGAGAATTCCTTCCTGCGGGAAGGCGACGATTTGGATATCTACCCACTCTTTCATCTCTTCACGCACTTCTACCATCGCTTTTAGGGCAATTAGGGTAGGGTCTGAAACATCGACGTGGGTACGAACGTGTTGTACGCCGTTTGCTATCTGCCATTTTAAGGTTTGTTTTGCGCGCGCTTTCACGTCTTCAATCGACAGCATTTCTTTGCGCTCAGCCCAACGTTCAATACCCTCAAACAATGTGCCAGAGATGTTCCAGCTAGGCTCGCCTGCGGTTTGAGTTGTATCTAAGTGAATGTGTGGCTCGCAGAAAGGCGCAACCGCCATACCGCCTTCAGCATCGATGATGTCACCGTTATGACTAAGCTCCACCTCGTTGCTTTCAATGCGCTTGAATTGACCATCTTCAATCAAAATTTGCTGCAGACCTTCTTGTCCTTTTAGCGTTACGTTTTTGATCAGTAGTGTTGTCATGATGGTTCCTTACGCTGGCTGTGTAGCCAGTGCTTTTTTGTTAAGAATAGGATTAAGAATCAGGAAGCTAATTGCGCCGCCAAGTACAGCGTTAATCGGCACTACGCCAGGCAGGAAGTGTCCCGCACCAACGCCAATCACGACAGCGATAATGCCAGCCCAGTTAACGTTTTGGAATTGGGCGGCTTCAAAGTTTGCGTAGCGTTTACGGTTCGTGAAGAAGTCAGCGATGATCACACCGCCAATCGGTGGAATTGCCAACGATAAGAAGGTCAGCCAGCCAACAAAGTTATTGTAGAGCCAGAGAGCGCAAAGTGTGCCAACAAGACCGTTCGCCATTGAGATGTATTTACTTGGTAAGCCCGTGATGTTGGAAAATCCAAGACCCGATGCGTAGAGCGCGTTGTCGTTGGTCGTCCAAATATTTAACCCAAGTACGATAATGGCAGGAATCAATAAACCTTGTGCAATCATCACTTCAGAGATGTCTGATTGACCCGTCACCGACGCACCTGCCGCGCCAAAGATAAACATTAGCGAGTTACCGATGAAAAATGCCACCATGGTGATCATCACGGCGCTGCGCGGCTTTTTACCAAAGCGTACGAAATCCGCCGTTAATGTACCAGCACTGACAAAAGAGCCGACAACCATCGCGAGAGCTATTGAAAAATCGAGTGGCTCGGTTGGTTGAACTTGTTGTAGTTCGCCAATACCACCAACGCTATTTACTGCCTCGATGACAGAGTAGCCGCCAAGTAGTGCAATGGCAGGAACGGCGATTGCTGACAGCACCATCAGTGCTGAGATTCCAAAGTAAACGGTCGCGGTCATGAGCAAACCGGATACAAGGATCAACGTGTTGGTATCGATGCCCGTTGCTTTATGCACCGGAATCGCAAACATCGCGACACCAACTCCAAACCACCCAACTTGAGTACCGCCAAGAAGAGCGGAAGGAAGCCAAGAGCCTTTAGAACCAAAAGAGAAACGAGCAAGAAGGTGGGTAGAGAGACCAGTAGAAGCGCCGATGTAACCGAGGAAAGAAGTGTAAATACCGAGGATTAGGTTACCGATGAGAACAGCGAGGAAAAAATCATTAAAGGAGAGCCCAGTACCGAGAGAACCCCCTGTCCACATACTTGCGGAGAAAAAAGTGAGTCCTAACATCACCATGGTTAGTGACGCCACGCCTTTTCTGGCCGTGTTGGGAACTGGTCCAAGACTGTAGTTATTGTCTCCAGCCATTATTGCCTCCGCACATTGAAATATTAAATTATAGCACCTGATTTTCAGGCAAACGGCGCGTATTATCGTGATGTAAATTTAATAGTCAATGATAAAATTGAAATTTAAACGTTTGCTTGGTTTTTTATGTGTATTTTTTCTTTTAATAACAATGGCTTGGTTTTTAAATTCTAAAGGTGGAAAGTTTGTTTTTACGTATTTTCTATGATTTATAGACAGGTTTTCTATGTGAAATTAATGTTTTGAATTGCTATTTGTTTTTATGGATTAAATTTATCTATAACTCTGGATTGTTCAGTCGATTTCTATGAAAAGAAAACGATTTCATGATGAGGTTTTTGGTTTGGACGTTATTTGTTCTTTTCTTGGGTGTGTTTTCTTGGTTTTATTTTATGTAGGTGATTTATTTTTGTTGAAGCTCGCATTTCTAATGGCTTAGTGGGCGAATATTTGAATTTTATAAACAGTAAACAATCTGTTGTGGGTAAGAAAAGTACAACCGAGCTCGGTCAGAGGATAAGAGGGCAATAGCCACATAAAAAAATAGCCAACCGCAAAGAGTGCGATTGGCTTATATACATGTGAACAAAATCAAGTTCACTAACAACGTCAGTTGGCTAGGTGACCCTCGGCTTAAGAAGGGTCGATTTATATAATGCAGTTACTGTGCCAACTTTAATATGCCCTAAAATACGTAGTTTCTGTGACATGCGTTGCTTAAAGTCTGAGTTTGTTTGCAATTTGCAACTGCGTTATGCAATTTGACTCTATTATGCTAATGATTGATTAATAAACAATGAACCTTTTAAAGCATGACTAAACTCGCCGTTCCTAAAAAGGCGAAAAAACCAACTACATCTGTCACTGTTGTTAGAATCACCGAGCCAGCCAAAGCGGGGTCCAATTTAAACTTATCCAGAATAATGGGAATCAGCACACCAAATAAAGCTGCGGTAATAATATTGACGATAATGGCCAGCGCGATGGTTCCCCCTAGAACCGGAGATTGAAACCACAATCCGGCGAGCCCGCCGATGATTAACGCCCAAGCAATGCCGTTCAGAGAGCCAATACCCAACTCATTTTTCAAAAGCTTGAAGCGGTTACCTGGGGTGATCTGATTAAGCGCCATCGCACGAATCATTAGAGTGAGCGTTTGGCTGCCAGCAATGCCCCCCATGGATGCAACAATTGGCATGAGCACCGCCAAAGCCACTACCTGAGCAATTACATCTTCAAACAGTCCGATAGTGACAGACGCCAAAATCGCAGTAAGCAAATTGATGCCTAACCAAACCCCGCGCTTTTGCGAGCTTTTTAATACTGGCGCAAACAAGTCATCGCCTTCATCCATACCTGTACCGGCCATCAAACGTGCTTCGTAGATTTCACGCTGTGTACTCAATGCAAACTGCCAATCGACTTCACCGATCAGTGTTTGGTCTGCATCAGTTACAGGGAGAGCGGGCAGTGTGCTGTGTTCTAATGCCTCTACCGCTTCAGGAAGCATCATTTTACTGTCTAGAACCGTCACAGCCTCAATAACGAGTGTTTTTAAGCGAGTATCGGGGTCACCACGTAAGATATCGAAGTAGTTGACCGTTCCACGATACTGTTTATTACGATTAATCAGATACACCTGTTGAGGCGTGTCGTAGCTATAGCGCTCCATTAACTGCTTAGCTGTCCCAATCGTAATATTGAAGGGCAGGGTGATGATCTTACGTTCAGCCCAGTGGCCGAGTTCTTCATCAGCATACTCGTTTGCTTGATCGTAAAGTTCCAACTCATCTTTTTCTATCAACGAGAGCGCTTCGTTGATGATCGACTCTGGCAACGAATCGGCCCATTCGATGAGCGACAAGTTGTCGAGTTTAGCGAGAGTGAGCTTTAGCTCGACTTCAGATAACGCATTGATGATAGAGAAACGTACGTCCGCACGCATTTCCGTTAACACGTCGATATGTAGCTCTAGTGGTAAAGCTCGCCATAAGCGAACACGATCGTCGATTGGAAATGCTTCTAGAATCAGGGCAACCGCGCCGGGCTCGAGGCCCGCTTCAATAGATTCATTGAGCGTTGCGACTTGATCCGCTTCTTCGGCTTGGCCAATTTGCTGGATTAGAGTGGAGAGATCTTGAAACTTGCTCACCGAGTACCCCGATAGTTAATTCGTTTTATGGAAGTATGGCATGTTATTGAGATGCACAACTATGCATCTTAACCTTGCTCAAGGTACTTGAAAGTAACAGAAAAACAATAGGCTATTCGCTGTTGATGGTGAGATATGGCTGTACCAATTGGCGAATGTTCACTTTTGCGCCAATACGGGCTGCTAGCAAGTACATTCCGCCGATTTTTCTGTGTAAAAATAGGGCATCTGCTGGTGGAGTATGCCAGTATTCTTGTTCCATGCTTAAAATAGTGCCAGCTTCGCGAAGCTTTTGTGCTAAGCCACTGGCTTTAAAGTCATAAGGCTCATCAACTAACATCGGTTCACATGCCATTTTCACTAGATCGAGAATCGCTTGGCGCTGGTCTGGAAGGATGGTTTGGCTGAAGAAGCCTATTTGTTCAAGCGCATCATTTAAGCCTTGTTCGTCATTATTCACGACAGACGCAAAAGCTTGGCGATAGCCGGTACTGAACCGTTCGCTGTATTCGCGGGTCGCCCCGAAATCTAGCAAGCCGATTTGACGAGTGTTTTCGATATATAAGTAGTTGGCGAAGTTTGGGTCGGTTTGTACCATCTTAAATTCGAACAGCTCTCGAAACAGTAATTCGAGTAGGCTGTGCATGACAAAATCCCGTGTACTCTGATCATAATGTTCGATTTGCTCAATCGGGCTACCATCAATGAATTCCATCGCGAGAACGGAGTCTGAGCAACTTTCAGTATGAATCTTCGGTACGACAAAATGAGGGTGCTCCTTCAAAGCGTCATGATAACGAATGGCAAATTGTGCCTCTCGTGCGTAATCGGCCTCGTCATGTAGCTGCTTTTTCGCTTCTTCGAGTAATCCTTTGTAGTCGACAGACTCGGGAATCAACCCAACGACCTTGAGCATTGTACCGACATTATCGACGTCGCTATCGATACTTTTCCGTATGCCCGGATATTGCACTTTGACGGCTAGGTTATCGCCCGCATCGCTGTAGGCTTGGTGCACTTGTCCTATTGATGCACTGGCGATTGGTTTGAAGTTAAATGACAGAAACTCAGCTTTCCAATTCGTTCCCAGCGAACTTTCCATTACTGCGTTGAGTTGTTTTGCAGGCATTGGGTCTGCGTTGGAACGAAGACGGGAAAGAATATCGGCAAGTTCAGGTTCTAAAACATCACCAGCATCCATTGATAGCATTTGACCAAGCTTCATTGCAGCGCCACGCAGGTGAGCAAGTTGGTCAGTTAAGCGCGCGATGTTCTGTGGCGTCAGCAAGAGGTCTTTCGCTTTTGGTTTGTTGCCTTTGGCTATCTGCTTCGTGCCTTCTGCAATCACATTGCCTGCGACACGGGTAGCAAGTGAAGCGAACTTGCTGAATCTTGAGATGCGATGGGTAGGTAGGCTTCTTTCCTTTGCCGACATGAATCTTCTCCGCTATTTACTAACTAATTGTTATACGGGAAAAGGATATGTTTGGATACAAATGAAAAGAAAACCGCCAGCGTAACTGGCGGTTTGCGAGTTTAGATAGAGTAGAAGAAGTACAGTTGAGACTTCATTCGGATGATGATCCCGCGAATCACATCTAAGAAGGCCATAAAGCCTATCGGTTTTTCACCGCTGACCCATGCGAGGCCAACAGAGCCAACAGGGATGTCGTAGCCTTCTGGCTCATCAATCTTAAGACGAACAAAGTGGTGTTTGTTCTGTAAGTTCTTTCCAGTGGTGACACGTACGGAATCATCGAAACCCAGTAGATTACCTTGTGACTCACCTGTTGCTTCAACAATGCCTTCGACGGTCGCTGAGAAGATCTTACCTGGGTAAACGGACGAAGAGAATTCCGCTGGCTGACCCGGTTTGATGTTACGAATCGCCTGGTGGTTCACTCGCATTAGTACGTACTTTTCGTTGGTGTACATGTTGATACGCGGCATCATTGATACACGCTGACCTTCACGCAGGATAAAGTTGGTGACAAAGCCATCTGTTGGGGCATGAACTTTTGTGCTATTCAAATCCCATTGCGCTTTTGCAATTTGCTCTTTCGCTTGGCGCAGTTCGGCTTGTTTGGTTTCAACTGCAAGTTCCGCTTTATGAATCACCAGTTTTGCACGGGAAATATCGACTTGTTTCTTCTTGATTTGAGACTCAAGGGTCAACACGTTGTGACGTGCCATATCAACCGCACTCGATTGTTTGTCGATATCGCTTTCCGTGATGGTGTTGTGCACCACTCGGTTTTGCTCAACATAACGATCTAGCATTTTTTTCTGCAATTTGTAGTCAACTTTCGCCGCTTCCAACTGGCTCTTTGATGTTTCTAGATCTTGCACTAGCGCTTCGTGGTTAGCTTCTTCAATCTCGATGTCGCCTTTTGCTGTAGCTAATGCAACGCGAGCAGAATCAGCGGATACGTTCGCTTGATTTAATGCGATTTTGTATTGCGTTGGGTCAAGTTCATAAATGAGCTGACCTTCTTTAACTTGCTGATTCGGCTCAATGTAAATGTGGTCAACTTTACCTTTTACATTGGTTGAATCTGGACGCAATTGGATGTGTGGTGACTGCACGACAGAACCGCCGGATAAATCCATCGGGGTGAAGTTAATCAAACCTACCCAGACGAACATTAGCCAACCCAAGCCGCCAAGATAAGCGAACGATTTGGTTGCTTTGTTCCAAGGCATGCCAACCAAACGCAACAGATAGATGAAGAGTGCCCATACCGCTAAACCTTCTAACATTATGCTTCCTCTTTTGGCTGTGTTTCTGTTTGCGGTTTACTTTTCCATGTATCACGCAGATTGATGATGGCTTTTTCCATATCAACGAATGCAAAGATCACGGCTAGCACCCAAACCCAGTGCCAGACAAACCCTATCCAGGTCAGCGCAGTGATGAGCCCTATCTGATGATGGTCTTTGCTATGTGCTTTATTGATAGGTAATTCATGGATTTTCCAAAAGCCGTAACACGCGCCCGCGACACTCGCAATTAAAACGACAGCAGCGACAACATGTAACGCCGTATCTGCGCCTGTACCGACAAACGGGACACTCAGTAAACTCATTAAACACTCCTCTATCAAACTGTTGGCGTATTGTGATCTGAATTTGATTTGCGGCTTTCTTTGTGACAGATTCAATCACTACGGGATTAAATTTGATGTGATTGGTTATGAAAACGGTTCGGTTTATTCGCGCGATGGGCATTCTAAACATGCATAACCTCGCGTTATCTAAATACAATTTGGACTCGGATGAGTTAGGGATCCCAGCATCGGTGTTTCGTAACCCAATGACACTGATCCCGCTAAAAGCCGTTGCGGAATGGTACCGTTGTGTTGAACAAGCCAGTGGTGACCCGGATGTGGTGTTGAGTCTCAGCCGAGGTATTGAACTGCAAAAGCTAGGGCCAGTGGGACGCTGGTTATTCTCCGGCAATGATTTAGCCAGTACCATTCGGCGAGTGAATTATGGTGTGAGCAACCTACAATCAGGGGCGTTTTTTGCTGGCGAACAGTCGGGTAAAATCATCAAATGGACTTACCACAACCCGTTTATAGAAACGTCAGTAAAGGTGCACGATAGTATCCGCTGTGCGGTATTTATGATTAAGGTGTTACGCGAATTTCTTGGCAAAGATTACCAGCCTTTACGTGTCAAGGTTTCAGGCTCGAGAAAAAATACTGAGCGATACCGGGAATATTTCGGCTGCGAGGTGGAATGGAGTCAGCCAAAAACAGAGATATGGATCCCAGGAGATGACCGACTAGCTTCTCGCCAAGTGAGCCATCGAGAAGACAACCGTCTAGCGATGAGTTTTTCCGATTTGGATGATTTGCTTAATATGCCCGACCCAGAAGATGAGTTGAAAGTGATTTATGAAGTGGTGAATTACAGCAGCCATTATGGATTGCCAACGTTAGAGCGCGTTTCTTCTCTGCTTGATTTATCTGAACAGCAGTTTCAACGTCGTTTGCATAAATTAGGGCTCAATTTTTCGACAGTTTCTGGCTATGTATTGAGTAATATTGCAGCTGGTTTGTTGAGTAAGCGCGTGAGTATTGATGACATTGCCACGCGCCTTGGTTACACCAATGTGGCGAGCTTCAATCGTATGTTTAAGAAACATCGTGGATTAACGCCCAAGCAGTATACGGGAAGATTAGAGAAGTAGTGCTCCACTTATCTCTATGAGTACAAGCAATAAAAGCCCTCAAAAAAGTAGAGGGCTTTGTTTTTTTGTGTGTTGTTGTTTTATGTAATGGCTATTTTTTAGGGCGCCAACTTAGTGCACTTGCAACAGCGCCGATGGCAATTACATCCTTTTTTTGTTCGCTAAGTTCAGGGAGCATCTGTACCGCAATGGTACCGTTCGTCTGCACAGCGGCAATTTCTTGTGTGCCTTCCTTAAAGCTATACCCCAATGGAATGTCTACCGACATCATGGCGTCAGGACTAGTATGTACAGTTTCTACATTAAAGTGGGTGCTACCAATACGCACTACGCCTGTCTCTTTTTTCTCAAAGCTGATGTCGATGATAGCGGATTTTGGCTCCATCGCAAACTCACCGACTTTTTTACCATCTTGAGTAATGTCACAGGTGTAAGGATCATTCCCACCAAAATCGACGCCCATGTAGTTAACCGACATACCGCCTCCAGTGCAGTTCAAAAGCCAAGTTTCCCCGCTGTCGATACGAGTCACTTCTGCGCCCATTGAACCTTCTTTGAAAGAGATACGGTTAAACCAACTTGAGTTAGAAGCACTGCGTGAATACTTGCCTTTGTACTTACCAGCAAAATCAAAATGGCCATCCGCACCGAATCCCCAAAAATCACCGTCGGTTTTGATCAGCATTTCTGGTTGTGCTTTTACGGCATCAGTACGATCCATGACGGCTAGGCCACCACAACCAGCAAGGAGCAAGGGAGCGAATAGAATAAGTTTCTTCATGTTTTTCATTTTTTATAGCTTGGTTACATCTAGGGTTTGGTCGGTGAATTGGATGTTCTGAATGTCGTACAACTCGTCAGTGCCTGTACTCGGGCACTCAACAGAAACGCTCTTTGCTTTGATAACAGTACATTCCGCCAGTTTGTGTGGCACTATATAGGTGTTGATACCGCCTTCACCATAAATGCTGTTGTCTTTGCTGTTGCCTTCAAAAGTATTGTTTTGATCATTACCGATCACATTCATCGCGTCGCCGCCAATGATCTTCACTTTTGTTAGCCACTGAGATTTGTAGGTGTACGCTTCTATCAAACCGTCTTTGTTGGGAGCCATACGGAAGGTAGGTACTGTGCCTGGACTTGTCTTTTCTGTGTAGAGCTTGACGCCCGCAGAGTCGATATTCGCGGTATATTGCAAGTATCCGTGGAATAAGCCACTGATCCAATCAACGGCTTGTGGATCTTGGGTTTGCATTTCTTCACGCGTTAACGCTTGGTAGCCATCTAAACCATGTCCGTTTGCTTTTGCTACACCCATGTAAGCTTCAAAAGCGGCAGCAAAATATTCGTGAGAATATGAAGGGCCCGTTTGTTTCACACTTTCAGGATCGAAGTCGTCCGATTTCCAATCGTCCCAGTCATACTGAGTAGGGCGCCACACCGTCGGTTTGCCCGATTGAATATCGTTATAGATGCTTAACGCATGAGCTTGAATGTCATTTTGCAGTGCCGCAGTCGCCGTGTTAGGTGCAATACCTTGCGCTTGGACCAAGTGTAAAATTTCTTCAAAAGCGGCGTCTCGTTCGGCTTTTTTACCAAGATTGGCGCAGTAATCGGCAAAATTACTCATGTAATGGCAATCGCCTTCAACTGTCAGTTCTCGATACATTAAAGATTGGCTATTCCTTAGCCAGTTTGGTGTTTCTTTACTAGTTACTAATGTTGACGCGATAGATGTGACAAGTGTATCCATATCATCTTCGTTAAGTACCATCATGCTTACAACAAACTTTTCTAGAGAACTAGTATCAAAAGAGTGTGCTAAGCCCGAGCTTGTAACTGCATCGTTCAATTTGCCTTGGCGAATCAGTTCGTTGATAAAGATTTTGGTTAACATCTCATCATTCTGTTCGTCGTTTTCGGTCAGCATTAGTGTGGCATCACGCTCGGCTAATGTCTTAGCGATACGAGACTTGTCAGCACCGTACTTAGAGTCTGGTTGGTTTGTGAGAAGGTGTTGGATGATTTTGGCTGCACGAAAGATTTTTTCATTATTCGCACCGTCATCAACAGCCACAATGTGAAATGTATCGTTGTTGTTTGCTTCGGAAAGGGAGATTTTCACATAGTGGGTGAAGCCCGAATCAGCAGCCACTTTTAACTTGGCCGGAAACTCTGTAGAAACGACAGTTGGGATTGTGACAGTGCTCAATGTTGGCATTGGTGGTGTTGGAGGTGTCGTTGTCGATGGTTTCGAATTAGATTCACTGCCGCCACAAGCAGTTAGACTTATCGCGCAAAATATGGCTAAAGGTGTTAATTTGGAATATCTCATTTCATGTTACTCGTAGACTTTATTAGAGCAGGAAACTTAGAAGCAACATAAAGTCCTGTCTATATAAGCAAACTAAGTCATATATGTTGATATTGTTTTTTGGTAAGACCTATTATTCGATATATTTAAAAATATAGTGGATTTTTATTCCGAATTTTATTTTCTATGTGAAGCCATATTCTGATAATGAATAAAACCTCAGGTTATTGCATGGTTTTAGGGGTATAGAATGATTAGGATTATCGTATATGTATGGTTTGTAAGCGTATGTAAGCCTGCGTTTTATTAAAATTATCATTTAAGTAGGTTGCGCAGTATAGGACGAGCGATATACTCCCTCCATCATATTGGTGGAGTAAATGATTCATGGTGGGTAATACAATCTTACTGGTAGAAGACGACTCAGAGATTGCTCGATTAACCAAAATGTACCTCGAAGCCGAAGGATATACGGTAACTGTCATCGATAACGGTCAAAATGCATTAGAAACGATTAAGGGGCTCAAGCCGGACCTAGTGCTGTTAGATTTGATGTTACCAGGAAAAAATGGCGCAGAAATATGCCAAGAGGCGCGTAAGTTTTATCATGGTATTATCATTGTTTTGACTGCGACCGATGATGAAATGAGCGAGGTGAGCTTATTTAAGTTCGGTGCTGATGATTACCTTACCAAACCGATAAAAGGTAATATTTTGCTCGCCCGTATTGAAGCAGCGTTGCGTCGCTATTGTCGTCAAGTTGATATCGTTGAAGAAGAAAAGCTGAGCCGATATGGCATTAGTCTTTGTCTTCGTCGCTCCCAGGCATTTTATTTGCAAAAAGATATTGGTTTAACGAGTTCTGAGTTTGAAATTTTAGAGCTCCTGATGCTGAATATCGATAAGCCAGTATCTCGTGAGTCATGTTGCCGTCTTGCCCGAGGCATTGAATACTGTATTACTGATCGTTCGATTGATATGCGTATATCCTCACTAAGGAAGAAATTCTCTAAGGCTCATATCCATACGGCTACCATTAAAACCATACGTCACCACGGCTACATGCTGACAGGTAAATGACGCATGTTTTCCCTGTTTACTCGTCTATATGTGGGGTTAGTAACTGGCCTTGCGCTGACTGTTGCTTTGTTTCTCTTTATGGGGGAAGAGTACATGCGCAAAACAGAAGTCGGTGTTTTTTTGAGTGACGGTGCTTATTTTGTCGATCAATACATTGAGCAACGAGGCACTCCGGATTCTCTCTACAAGAAGTTAACCGAAAACGGCAAGCAAGATTTCTTTATCTTTGATTTAACATTGGTTGAAAACTGGGACGGATCACCGCCTTGTCGAGATTGTAATCTGCTGTACCGTATGCAAGGGATACCTGTTTATCTTATTGATGGCAGTACCTATGCTGCTGTATTCCCTTTGCCTAACACTTCGAAGAGTTTAGTTTTCAAAGAAAAAACGGATTTCTTTAGCCCACACGTTGATTGGAATGAAGATTCTGAGATTGTATTTATACTTACTCTGCTTTTGGTTGTTGTATGCAGTTTAGGCATTATGGTTTACATACCTGTACGACGTCTTGACCGCCAAATTCGGCAACTAACGGCTGCGCAACAACAATTTGGTTCTGGTGAGTTGAATACGCGAGTCGATCTAAAGCAATTTTCGCACCCCGTGAAAGAGCTCGCCCAAGGCTTCAACTGCATGTCTGAAGAGATTGAGAGACGAGTGCGCCAAACACACATCTTTACTCAAGCTATTCCTCATGAAGTGCGCACTCCGCTGAGTCGTATTCAGCTAGCGACGGATTTAGCTCGACGCACGAGTGGTGAAATGCAGGCAGAGTTACATGACGATATTGAACGATACGTTGATGTCGTGACGGATTTAACGTCCGACATTGTCATGCTGTCTCGCTTGAGTGTGAAAAACCACTCATGGATCGATTCTGTTGAAACCATGGAACTGCCACTTTGGTGTAAAAGCCGCATGAATTACCTAGGCTTAGAGTCCGCCATGTTGAGAGCAGAAAATAAACTCGCGAACCAATTGATTCACTTTCAGCCTACTTTGGGTAACCTTGTCCTCGATAATTTACTGCAAAACGCCAAGCGTTATGGTGAGTCCTGCGTTGAGGTGACGATTCGAACGGTAGCGGATTGCTGGAGCATCGATATTGAGGACGATGGTCCGGGCATCCCTGAGGCGATGCGAGAAGAAGTATTTATGCCATTTTCGCGCTTAGACAAAAGCCGCAACGCCGACATGAAAGGCTTTGGTTTAGGGCTTGCCATCGCTACCAGTGCAGCGCGGCAACTGGGGTGGGAGCTTTCTGTCGGCGAGAGTCACTTAGGCGGCGCACGTTTTACGGTGCTTATTCCTGCCAACGGTTAGAGTAGGCACTGCGGTAGTCTGGCTCTGCGATACCTTCATACAAATCGTCACAAGCTTGCAGTGGACCTACGACGGTTCGGTAGGGTAGGACACCTGCCCAAACAGAGATGTCCATGTCTTCCGCATCGTCGTTGACGCCAAAATTGCTGATTTTCACTGATGCCTCCGTGAGCGGGATACGCAGTAGCATGGTGGCTTTGAGTTCTTTTTCATTACTCAAACGGACTTGTTCTGTTCTCCCCGGAGCGATCTGTGCAATAAAGTGATTCAGCAACCTGTCTTTCTCTTGGTTATCTTCCACCACCTCAAACTGGCCAAAGACCACAGCACTGCGATAATGCGCACTGTGGTGAAACGCACTTCGAGCCAATACCCAACCATCAAACAAAGTAAAGGTTAAGCACGTTTGCACTCCTTGTTTGAGTGAGCGTAACAGTCGACTGTTGTTGGCACCATGGATATACACGTAATCATCGACACGCCATGCCAGCATAGGAATGACCACAGGGCCTGACTCGTTGGTTATCGCAATATGAGCGATTAGGCTTTCATCTATGATGGCGTGCAGTTTGCTAACATCAGAGACGGCTTTATGTGCGCCTTTCTTAATTTCCGTTCTATTGGTGTTGGATAGCATTTTCTCTCCTTGCTTGCTCACGATTACGAGCGATTGATCCTCATTCTTTGATTGCAATGTAGCGTTTAACTGGTAGCTTAAAGAGAGCCACTTTTAACTAATGGATGGATCCAGTTTGTCTTTGATTGATATCGGTGACCTGCATTTAAAAGACAGTGATGGAACGCGTCAGCAAGCGTTGTTTTTTGCTATTCGCAAGAAAATTGTTCAAGGACTGTGGATGAAGAATGGGAAGCTGCCTTCTACGCGGAAGCTTTCACAAGAGCTTAATCTAAGTAGGAATACCGTGATTTCTGCCTACGAACAGTTAGTGGCGGAAGGGTACTTGAACAGCCAAAAAGGTTCTGGTTTTTATGTTGCCGTAGAACTGCCAGAGCAGTACTTGCCTGAACCTAGTTCAGTTCAGAGAGACTCATCACCGAAAGCTCACTTTGATATCAACCGCGCATTTGCACCGGGTGTGCCGGATTTGGACGCATTTCCGATGGCGCAATGGCAAAAGTTACTCACTCGCCATATGTCTCGGACTTGCTTGTTGGGGAATCAAGATATTCAGGGCAGTTGGACATTACGCTGTGCTTTAGCTGACTACCTTGCATCTAGCCGTTCAGTGAATTGTTCTCCAGAGCGCATTATTATTACCTCTGGGGCGCAGCAAGCGTTGTCAATTGCGACGATGGTAGTGCTCAAACAAGGTGATAAGGTTCTGATGGAGCAACCAGGTTACGCGCAAATGCGGAAGTTGATTCAGTTCCAAAACTATCAATTTGAGCCTTTGTTCGTAAGAGAGAAATTAGGTTTTGATGTGGAAGCGGTGACCTCAAGCGATGCCGATGCGCTGTATATTACACCAAGTAATCAATATCCGATGGGCACCACACTCAATACCGAGCAAAGAGGAAAGATCATCAACTGGGCGGTCGAACAATCAAGTTGGATCATCGAGGATGATTATGACAGCGAATTTCAGTTTGCTCATCGTCCCTATACCAGCTTACAGGGGCTAGCAGCTCAAATGGGTCGAGATGATCGTGTGTTGTATGTGGGTTCCTTCAGTAAAGTGATGTTTAACGGATTGCGGCTTGGCTACCTTGTAGTTCCTGAACGTTTAGTAGAGCAATGTTTAGTGGTTAAGGATGCGTTAAGTGGTGATTCGCCGACGCATACACAAGAAGCATTGGCAGACTTTATTACTGAAGGTGGGTTATTACGTCATATTCGAAAAATGCGTCGACTGTACAAAACTAAGCATGAACAGATGCATGTATCCATTCAACAGCATTTTGGCGACCGTGTTTGCGTCGTTAGCCAAGCGGCGGGGCTTCATGTTACGTTGAAATGGCAAGACGGTATGGATGAGCAGCGTTTTATAAAACTAGCAGAGCATGAAGGGATCATCTTGCGACCTTTGAGCTATTATGAACACCCAGATTTTCAAGCACGTCACTGGCATGGTGCCGTGCTTGGTTACGGCAATATCGCGTTAGAGAACATAGACACTGGTATCCAACGTTTAGCTCACATATTTCGAAATGGGAAGCGATGACTATTCAACTACACGTGTTTGTCGCTTATGTCGCCACTGTTTCCAAGGCAGTAAAAGTAGAGTAAAAATGCCAAGTGCATAAAACATTGACCAGCCTAAACATATAAAAACACCGGTACAAAGCAGTAGGGACAGTCCCGCAAGTGTTTTACCAAATCCTCGAAGCAATTTAAAAGCGGCTAACATCGCTAACATGTAAACTAGAACGAATACACTGTTTGCGAGTTTTAGGAAAAACTCCAGATCGAGCTGTGATAGGGTTCCTATCACACAAGATATCAATAATATACCGCCAACTAATATGGTGGCTGAGAAAGGGACACCACGACGCGAAATCTTGGCTAGTGGACTAGAAGGACGATGTTCACGAGCTTGAGCCCAGACCATTCGCGCTAGGCTCTGTGTGTATAAGTTTACGCTCGCGAAACAAGCGGAGAAACCTATCAAGCTGATTATCCATTTGGCTCCATCGCCTAGTAGTTGGGCACTAAGCCAGGGGATGGATGCGTTATCAAATTGAGCGTTACCATACGCGCCAAATTTTAAAATAACGACAGAGCATGCCCAATAGGTAGCCCCTGCTACAAAACAACCGACCACAATGGCAATAGGGAAATCTCTTTGAGGGTTTTTGAACTCTTCCCCCATATGGGCAAAAGCCTCTATGCCAACAAAACACCAGAACATCACGCCTAACGCTGCGGTAATAGGCCAAATTGACTCTTGTGTGATGGCGGGCATCACAAGATCGGCGCTGTTAACGTCGCCTTTCCATAAAAATGCGCCAACAAGTGCGAAGACACTCAAAGCAATAAGAGTTTGTAAATGACCTGATGATTTTGTGCCCATCAAGTTGACGAACACAAGAAGTACTACCGTGAGAACTTGTGCAAACAGATTGTTGCTAATAGGCTCTGGCAATATTTGTTGTAGAAAGCCTGCGGCGAGTGCAATCGCGGCCGGAACCCCTACCGGAATGACACTAACAAATAGCCAAGCGACACTACTTTCCAGCTTGGCGTTAAAGGCTTTGCGTACAAAAAAGGCTGTTCCGCCCGCGTTGGGGTATCGTTTACCCAGTTGAGCAAAAGTCAGCGCAATAGGACAAATCGCGATGAACAATAAAATCCAAGCCCATAGTGAAAAATGGCCAGCTATACCTGCTGCGATAGCCGGGATCATAAACAGCCCAGTTCCCATTAATGTGGTGGATAACTGTGCGATACCTGATGTGAGTGAAATGTCTTTTTTGAGCTCTTCCATGCGAATTGATTCATCCAATGTTATGAGGCTTATTACGAAAAAGCTTGTGGCTTCTGGTTATTTCGTTTTATGTGTTTAAGCGATGCTATTTATGTGCTGAGTACTTAAGTTGGGAATTTGATTTCAATGTGTTATCTATTTTCTGTTGAAATGGATAACAGCACTCATCTCATGCCCGCCAAATAGCATATCCAAAATGTTAATAACAAAATGATTTACTAAACCGTCAATATGACGGTTGTTTTAAATAATTCCAACAAAATGTTGGTTTCTTATGCAGTTAGAATCGGTATAGAATGAGAAAAATAAGGAAAGCTTGGTAACGGTATGGACAAGTTTGATCATAAGATTGTGGATCTGCTCAGGCACAACGCTCGGCTGTCGGTGACTGAAATTGCGGATAAAGTAAACCTTTCTCGTTCTGCGGTAACGGCCCGTATTCGTAAGCTAGAGCATGACAAAGTGATTCTAGGGTATCACGCTGAAATTGCGCCTTCGGGTGGGGATTCGATTTGCGCCTATTTTGCCTTAAAGTTCGATAAATCAACCTCTACGTATTATTGCGAATCATACGCGGACGAGTTATACAAAATTGATGGCGTAAAATGGTGTCATGCGATCAGCGGTGAGACGGACATGATGGTTTTTGTCGAAGTGCCTACGATGGCTCGCTTGAACGAAATCAGAGATCAAATTCAACGATATCCAGAGCTTCGAAACCTGATGACTCATACCGTCTTAGCTGAATTCTTTAACACGACTGGGAACCTGTTTGTGAAGTGACCATGAATGGATGCCATGTTGAAAACCCTTCAGAGCGAATATGTTAAACAACATTAATTTGAATCTACTTAGATCCTTGCATGTACTTTTAGAGGAGTGTCATGTCAGCCGGACCGCAGACCGTTTGCACATTACGCAGTCTGCCGTCAGTCGACAGCTTGCACAATTGCGCGATCTGTGTGGTGACCCACTGCTTATTCGTCAAGGTAATCAACTGATACCAACGCCACGAGCAATAGCGTTAAAATCAAAGCTTGATGCATTACTGGCTGAGTTTGACCATTTACTCGATGACCAACCTTTTGAGCCGCGGCAGTGGCAAGGTGAGCTTGTTATTGCTTCTAGTGACTACGTGGCGCAATACGTATTGCCCGATATTGCCTCTCACTTGGGTGAACAAGCGCCACAGTTAGATATGGCGTACCGACTGTGGCAACCCAACTTTCTTGATAAACTTCATGAGACGGGCATCCATATCGCGTCTTCTATGTATCCAGAAAAACCACAGAGTGTGTCGAGCGTTAAAATTGGTGAGGATTCATCAGTTTGTTTGATGAAATCTTCTCATCCGTTAGCAAAGCAGGACCAGATCAGTATTGAAGACTTGATTTCATATTCACACATCAAAGTGACTGGCGGCGGAGACAAAGATTCCTACACTGATTTAGCATTGAAAGAGCTAGGGCACACCCGCCACGTTACCTTTAAGGTTCCATTCTTCTCTGCTGCGATCAATCGCTTAGTTGCAAGTGAGCACCTGATGGTGGCTCCTGAACATATTGCCGTTAACCTCGCTAAGCATTGGGACTTAACCCATAAAGCATTACCACTCGAAACACCTATTCATCAATATTGGTTAATGTGGCACCCCAAATACGACACGGATCCTGCGCATAAATGGGTGCGAGAAGAGATTCGCTCAGTAATGCAAATTTCTGAATATTCCATTCGCTAATACGTACACCGTTTAGCTATGACTTGAAGTCATGATTAGTATGAATAACTTTGATTTCTAATTATACCTCTTCCGTTGATAGAGTGAGCGTCAAAGAGGGGAGATTCTTATGACACTAACAGTTTGGTTATCACTTTTTACCGTGTGTTTATTAGGGGCTATGTCACCAGGTCCCAGTTTAGCTATTGTCGCTAAGCACTCGTTGGCTGGTGGACGTATCAATGGATTAGCTACGGCTTGGGCTCATGCGTTTGGCATTGGTATATATGCGTTTATTACCTTGATTGGGCTCGCTGTTGTTTTGCAGCAAAGCCCGATGCTGTTCAAGACGATTAGCCTTGTGGGTGCGGCATATCTTGCGTATTTAGGGTTTAATGCTTTGCGTTCAAAAGGTGGTGTGGCTGCGAAGTTGGAGTCAGGTGAGGAAACAACGGTAATCCAGTCTGCGCGAGAAGGCTTTTTTATCTCGATTTTAAGTCCCAAAATTGCTTTGTTTTTTATCGCATTATTCAGTCAGTTTGTCGCGCTCGGTAATGATTTGAGTAATCAGATGATCATTGTTGCCACGCCGTTTGTTGTGGATGGGCTTTGGTACACCTTTATTACCCTAGTGCTATCGAGCTCTAAAGTCGTTGACAGAATTCGCTCTAAGGCAGTGTTGATTGATCGTTTGTCAGGGGTAGTACTCATGCTGCTGGCTCTTAGAGTGGTCGTAACGGTATAGACAAGCTCGCAAGACAGAAATACTAAAAGCAGCCCGTGTGGCTGCTTTTCAAAAAAGCACCCTGCCATTTTAAGGACAGGGTGAAAGCAAGAAGTTTCTCAGGAGCGGTCTGGGGAGAGAAACTCATCTAAATCTTATTTACTTACCGGCGAACCTCTTCAAATTCACCTTCAATCGCATCTGCTTTACCTGTATTAAATTCATATTCTTCGTGCATTTCTCTCTGCATTTTCTTGACGCGATTTTCAATACGCTTGCCGGTAATTAATGCTGCGATGGTCAACGGAATCGCAATGATCAAGCTAAATACTAACGTAAAAAAGCCGGTAATCAGTGCTAGTGCAGTTACAATAATCCGATTCATAATCATGACCTCTCTGTAATTTATGTGCTCAGATTAATGCTGTGAACATGAACAAAACATGAATGCTGACGTTTACTTTGTCCGGAGAGTGTCAAATGAATGAAACGAAAAAACGCCTGAGAGTGATCAGGCGTATAAACGGGGAAAAATATTAGTAATGCGCATGGCGCTTATTATTTAGAACAAATATGAGATATTGTCCGCTACGCTATGTGGTTAACGTTGTGGAGCAAAGTTCACCTATCGAGGGAATGTTTGGTAACGAACACCCATCATTTGTTCCATACAGTGCACAACTTGGCAGCTGTAACCGAATTCGTTGTCGTACCAGATGTAAAGTACACAACGCTTGTCTTGTGCGATAGTCGCTTGACCATCTACGACGCCTGCATGACGAGAACCAACTAAGTCAGTTGATACAATTTCTGTTGAATCGGTGTAGTCAATCTGTGCCGAAAGCTCAGAGTTCAACGCCATTTCACGCAAGTAATCGTTCAGTGAATCACGGTCTACGTCTTCACCTAAGTTTAGATTAGCGACTGCCATAGATACGTTTGGTGTCGGTACGCGAATCGCGTTGCCTGTTAGCTTGCCTGCAAGCTCTGGCAATGCTTTAGCAACTGCTTTTGCCGCGCCTGTTGAAGTCAGAACCATGTTTAGTGAAGCACTACGTCCGCGACGGTCACCAGAGTGGAAGTTGTCGATCAAATTTTGGTCGTTTGTGTATGAGTGCACGGTTTCAATATGGCCAGAAAGAACACCATATTTATCGTTCAGAGCCTTAAGGACTGGCGTGATTGCATTTGTTGTACAGCTTGCCGCAGAGATGATGGTGTCATCTTCTTGAATTACTGACTCATTTACACCGAATACAACGTTTTTGATGTCACCTTTACCTGGTGCTGTTAGCAGTACTTTCTCTGCGCCTTGACACGCTAAGTGCTGGCTCAGACCCTCAGAATCACGCCAAACACCTGTGTTATCAACAACTAGCGCGTTATTGATACCGAAAGCTGAGTAATCCACTTCGCTTGGGTTATTTGCGTAGATGATTTGGATGTAGTTGCCGTTAACGATCAGTGCTTTACGCTCTTCATCGATAACGATACTACCGTTGAACTGACCGTGAACTGAGTCACGACGCAGCAAGCTAGCACGCTTCTCCAAATCGCCTTTTTTACCGCCACGAACCACAATCGCACGTAGTCTTAGTGGGTAACCTGGACCACTTTTCTCAATGAGAAGGCGAGTAAGTAGTCGACCAATGCGACCGAACCCGTAAAGAACCACATCACGCGCTTTCAATGAAGAATCTGCGTCGCGAGCACCATCAAGTGCAGTGATAAGGAAATCGTTTAGAGAGCTTGTATCGTCATGTTCATTCCAGTACATAGTTGCCAATTGGCCAACATCGACACGGCATGAAGAAATGCTCATTTCACAAAGCGCTTGAATAATAGGCATCGTGTGCTCAAGCGAAAGTGGGTTACCGGTATAACGTCTTGCAACGCGATGAGTTTTGAGAATGTCTATAGTAGTAGCATTAATAAGCGTTTTACCAAACAGAACCACTTCGATTCCTTTTTGACGATATAGCTTACCAATTAGAGGGGAAATAGATTCAGCAATCGTTTGGCTAGTTTGCCAGTCTTGGAGATATTTCTCTGGACTCATTGTTGTATTAGACCTTTCACGTTTTGGGGGCTAACCATACTCTCTGCTGTTGCCTCTTCGGCAGCGTGCAAGAGTGTGGTGGGTTATGTAATCGGGTTGTAATAGTTGTGTGTGCGGATTCTAAGGTCGGAGTCCTTATTCTGCTAGGAAAATTAAATCCAGTGTAAAACACTACTTAAGGGGACGTTAGTGGTGGATTAATGTGACTAAAGCAGTGGTTTTCACGTATTGACATTTAGAAAGTAACTTACTTTTTTTGCGATGATAACGTTTGCTTTCAAATTAGTTTTGTTGACAAAAATGGATATTTTGCATTTTTGTGTGATTTGACTCGATAAGGCAACTCAATAGGTAAACATACAATAGATGATTTCCTGAAAAGTGATGCGACTCTTAGTTGTGAGTGAAACTTTATTGTTTGCATCCAACTTTAAGATCAAAAAATATGACTTGAATCACAATTGCCACTTCATTAGCCGATGATAAAACACTCACAATAACCATAATCTAGGTAGGTGAATGTTGTTTGAAAGTAACAATGTCGTATATGCCTTTCAATGCAAGAAACTAGTCTAATATTAAATAAACGGATGAAATCAACCATTAGGCTGATGGATGTTGAGATTATCAATAAAAACACGCTTAGCACTCCTCGCACTATTACCCGCTGTGGTAATAGTGGTGTTTGCAGTTCAGCAGTTTTCTGATAATGCGTTGCGCGTGAGCCGTCTCAATCAAACGGTTAGCAATATTCAAGGTTTCCAATTGATATCCAAGGCCTCCCACTTTATTTACTCCATAGAGAAAGTACGCCGACAGCCTGATCTTCAAGTCTCTGCAGCCATTAATATTGAAGAACAAGGTGAAGTTATTTCTTCTTTGCATCAAAAGTTTGTGAGTAACCCTAATACTGCTGAGTATGCTGATGAACTGAAAGAAGCCATGCTGGGGGTATTGTCAGGTAGATTGAGTGAGATGGACGACCTGGGTGATTGGGCATTTCAACAGCTCCAAAATATGTCGCGCTCTTTGTTGCAAAATCATCAATGGTATGGCAGTGACGATGGCATTCGCATGCAAAATTTTATTGCCTACCTTGCTCAGCTCTCTTTTTGGACACAGAAAGAAGCTTGGCTGACGAACCGTTTAGTCCAAGACCCTGAGAGTCGGCTAAGTCAAAGTATGTTTTATCAGGCGATTGACCGACAGCAGCAAAATTTGGATGCGTTTTTAAACTTAGGTGGGTCATACGAGCAAGTGGATAAATTGCTTGGCTTGTTTACTTCGCCGAGATATCAGAGAAACTTAGCGTCTCGCGGACAATTAATGTCAGGAGACATGTCACAAAGTGACTACGCCGCGTATTTAAAAGAACTCGATTTTCGTGTGCAGCGCTTACAAGTGCTCATTGATGGGTTCACCAAACAAACTGAGCAGTCGCTTCTCACGCAGGTTCATGAACAAAAGGCCAATATAGCGATGATCAGTTTTGGCGTCGCCTTAGTGGTTATCCTGCTTTGTTGGCTCGGATTTAGTACTTGGTTCCGAGTTAACAGCAAACTCGATGCGATCATTCATACTTTAAACGCGTTGATCAACTCCGAAGAGAAGCAAACAAAAGTCAAAGTTGATGGAAGTGATGAACTGACCATTTTTGCTCAGCAAGTGAATCGAGTGGTTGAAGAAATGCAGAGACAAACTGAAGAAATACTGCATGCAAAAGAGTCAGCAGTATCGGCTAATCGTGCAAAATCTGTGTTTCTTGCCAACATGTCACATGAAATACGCACGCCCCTTAACGGGATCATGGGCATGACAGAAATACTCTCTCAAAGTGAGTTGTCTTCGCATCAACAAGAAGTTGTTGATGACATTGACTCCTCATCTCAAACACTGCTTACTTTACTTAACGATATATTGGATCTCTCTAAAATCGAGTCTGGACGATTGGAGCTGTCACTAGTAGAAGCGGATATCCGAGAAGTCGTGTATCAGTCGGTGATTTTATTCCAATCCAAAGCAACATCTAAACAGCTAAAGTTAGGTATTAATTTAGCTGAAAATATCCCCATTCGCGTGATGGTCGATGATCATCGTGTCAAACAGGTAGTTACGAATCTGGTATCGAATGCGGTTAAGTTTACCGAAAGTGGGCATGTATGCGTTGATGTTAGTTATGAGGAATTACTTGAGAAAGAACGTGGAGTGCTGACGTTTAAAGTAGAAGATACCGGAATAGGCATTGATCAAGATAAGTTAACCACGATTTTTGAACCCTTTACTCAGGAAGATGAAGGAGTGTCGAGGCAATTTGGCGGTACAGGGTTGGGTTTGGCAATTTGTTGTCAGCTTGTGTCGATGATGGGGGGCAAGCTCGTAGCAACATCTACAAAAGGAGTGGGCACATGCTTTGAATTCTCGATTGAGGTTGAAGCAATTCCGGTGTTTGGCTGGCGTTCGGAGGTGATTAATAAAGGGCTTTTGATCTGCTCAAATTACGACTACGCTGACCAAGTATTAAAAGAGTGTCGCTTAGCGAAAATCAATCTCTTTGGTGTTAATAATGTGAATGAAGTGCAAGCGATAAATGATGACTTTGATGTCATATTTCTGTGCCACAGTAACGACGCTAATACCGATGAAATCTTGGATAATCTATCATTTAATTACGATCTTCGCCGTGTGATTATTTGCCAGCATCATTTATCCACTCCCTACGAAAATGCAGAAAAAGTACATGCCGTACTCACATTACCTTTCCTTGGCAATCGATTTAAGCATGTCATTGATGATTTAGCTAAGGTTGAAAAGACTATATCAAGTGACAATGTCACCAATAATGTTGTCAGCTCTGAATATCGAGCGTCGCGCTCTCATCGGAGGATCTTAATTGCGGAGGATAATTTGATGAACCAGAAAATAGCGAGTTTTTTTCTGGATAAAGCAGGTTATGACTATTTGATAACAAGCAACGGTCAAGAAGCGTTAGAAGCCATCACAAAGGGAGAAGAATTCGATGCAATTTTAATGGACTGCATGATGCCCGTGATGGATGGACTGACCGCGACGAAAGAAATTCGTCGTTGGGAAAAGAAAGCAGGACGTGAAAAAACAATGATTATCGCACTCACTGCGAGTGTTTTGGAAGAAGACATCCACAACTGTTTTACGGCAGGCATGGATGCTTATTTACCTAAGCCGTATAAATCGAACCAGTTATTTGAGCTCTTTAGTGAATTAAAACTCGCCTAGCTAACATTTCAACTTAGACAAGGCGTCAAAACGATAAAGCCCCACTTCAGGGGCTTAGTTCTGATTATTCATTGTTGTGCGTTGGCTTGAGCGCCTGCGAGTTTGCGTATGGTTTGGCGATAGGTTAGGTATGCGGAAACACCAGCTAACAGGTTGCCGATACAAGCGCCTAAGAGTAAACCTCGGATTCCATCCATTTGAGCGCCAACCCACAAGCACGGTAGGAAAAAGACAAACAAGCGCAGCGCTGAAATAGTGAGCGCGGTGTAAGATTTGCCTAATGCATTACAAAGAGAAACCATTAGCATACAAACCCCTAATGACCCCAAACTGATCGGCACTATCAGTAAATGCATTTCCAAGACTTGCTCCACTTGCACATCACTTGTCATCAATAATGCGAGTGGGTTTGCGACGGCAAATGTAATGGCAGCAATCAAAAGTTGGAAACCTAGAATGAATTTTACGGCAATACTGACGAGCCTTTGGATATCTTCATAGTTCTTTGCCCCAAGTAAGCGTCCAACCATTGGAGGCATAGACATTGTCAGCGCCAAGACCGAAACGATAGCAAAGAACTCATAGCGTGAACCAAGCGCCCAAGCGGCGACTGCTGCGGTTCCAAAGCTTGCCAATAATTTTGTTGCTAGCATGGAAGACAACGGTGGCAGCAGTTGGCTAATCATCGCAGGGCCCATAATGTTACCGATAGATGCAACACTTTTGGCTACGTTAAGATCTTGCCATTGTGTCGTTGCCCAGTGATTCTTTTTCACGCGAGGAGCGACGACTAAAATACCAAACCCAAAAGCGACGATGGTTGCTATTGCCGCTCCGTTAATACCCAAGTCAAACGTGAAAATAAATAGCGGATCGAGCACAAGGTTCACGCCGCTGGTTATCATCATCATTGTGCCAGGTAACATTGTATTGCCATTAGCTCGGCAGATACTGTAGTAAAAATACAAAACTGCACCAGTCCATGAGCTTAATAACCACCAAGGCCAGTAACTGTCGATTATCGGCATAACAGATTCTGGAGCGCTTAATAGAGCTAAAATGGGGTAGCGCAAAAGCCAAATTAGCCCGCCAAAAATAGCGACACCAATTGAGCCGATCATCAATACCAATCCGCCAAGTTGTTTGGCATACCGACTTTCATTCGCCCCAAGAGCTTTAGAAATGACCGCTGTCGTTGCGATCCCTAGACCGACTTGAATACCGATAATGACCATTTGCAAAGGCAGAGTGAAACCTTGAGCGGCTAACGGTAAAACGCCGAGCTGACCGATAAACGCACTATCCACAAGCTGAAAGCTCATTAAAGACAGAACGCCAAATAGCATTGGCCAGGTCATCGTAAATAATTGTTTTGCAAGCGTTGGTTGTGTACTTGTCGTAGTTGAAGACATAGAAAGCTGAATGCGTTAGGAATAAGAGTTAGATTGATTGTACACGGCGGTTAGTTTAGAGACAAAAATAAACCCCGAGGAAGATATTCTTGCTCGGGGTTCGAAAATCTAGCTTACGCGTTTATTTTTTGCCGCTAGTTTGCTTGTCTTCTTCAGTCAGCTCACGAATGCGACGGCTGATGTCACGACGTGCTTTAGAGATCTCAGCGCTTTTAATGATGTGGTCATCAACACGATCTTCATAGTCTGCTTTCATATTTTTGATGATTGCGACGATTTCATCGTGAGTCATTTCTGGTTTGATGTAGTCTAGAAGGTTTTCTAGAAGATCAACACGTTTACGGTTATCACGAACTTTCTTCTCGTTATCAAGAAGCTCACGTTTTAGTTTGTTTTTACGACGAGCTTGGTTAACGATTTCAAATACGCTACTCATAGTTCTCTTTCCTAATTTTATGAATATCTTCCTCGATTAAAGCACAACATCCAGTGGCATAACAGTCTTTAGATCAATAGCAATGCAGAGTTGAACATTTCTCAACCAATTGCGCTGTGTCCATATAATCGTGCTGCTTTCTTCGAGTTTTGGCCAACATCGTAGAATCCATCGATTCATTGTCATAACGTGGCCTTCACTATATTATCAACACCATTGAATGCAAAATGATGAACTTGATATGGACTCTGGTAACACTGCGGAGCAAGTAAATAGTCAAGATAATGAGCAAGTCACTCGCTCTGTGGCTGAAAAGTTAAAAACGGCGTATATCAACGCACGCGAGCAACTCGAAATCATCGAAGTTGAGCTTAATCGTTCAAAAATAATGATGGTCGACCAAGATGGCAATTTGACGAGAGTGCCGATTCTCTCGGAGCATTGATACCTGACCCTATTCGTAAGGGGTGTCAGGTCTTACGCTATGCTTTAGCCTGACACCAACACCTGAACCGCTAACGCTTCTTGCACTGCTGTGTGAATTTATGGCGTATGATTTCGAAGCGATTTAGGTACAAAGTCAAATGCAAAAATAATAAGGAAATGCATTATGAAAGTTGAGCTAACGGCAATTGAAGCACGAGTTATTGGTTGCTTGATCGAAAAAGAAGTCACTACCCCAGATCTTTACCCCCTCAGCCTAAACGCATTAACCAACGCGTGTAATCAAAAAAGCAACCGTGATCCCGTGATGTCACTCTCAGAGTCAGACGTACTCGATGCCGTTGATGCTCTTATTGAGCGCAGGCTCGTCAGTGATGAAAGTGCGTTCAACAGCCGCGTCAGCAAGTATCAACACCGTTTCTGTAATACGGAATTTGGTGATTTAAAGCTGACAGAGCAGGAGAAGGGCATTGTATGCTGTATGCTTTTGCGCGGTGCTCAAACACCTGGGGAAATTCGTACTCGTACTAATCGTCTCGCGACATTTCATGATGTAAAAGAAGTGGAAATGGTCCTTGAGCATTTAGCAAGTGAAGAGAAAGGACCATTAGTGGTCAAATTACCACGTGAGGCTGGTAAGCGGGAGTCGCGTTATATGCATTTGTTCTGTGGTGATGTTGATGCGTCCGAACTTGCAGCGCCTGTGTCTGCTGCAAGCTCGAGCTCCGATCGAGTAAGTCAGCTAGAGCTCGAAGTCGCTCAGCTGAAAGAAGAGCTGGATGAATTAAAAGCTAAGGTTGAGTCACTGCTTTCATGATGGAAAATACAACGCAGCGTTGGAGTGTCTACCTGATACGAAATAACCGCAACGCGTTGTATTGTGGTGTTACCAATGATGTTGAACGAAGATTCAATCAGCACCAAACCGGAAAAGGAGCGAAAGCTTTGAAGGGAAAAGGCCCTTTGGTATTGGAATGGTCATCGGATTTTGACTCAAAGACGCTTGCCATGCGAGCAGAGTACTATATTAAGCAACTAACTAAAGCGAAAAAAGAGCTGCTCGTTATGTCAAAAGCAAATATTGTCGTCGACGAACATCAACAAATGATGTTAGAGATAGTGGCACTCTGATAAGCCCTTGCTACGCAACGATACACGGAAACCGCCTATGTCACATTGGCGGTTTCTTTTTGTTTTTGGAGTACCATGTAGGAATAAACTGACGCATAATGGGCTGGTGTTCTGTTTAAAGGTCCTGAATATGAAAAGCGCGAAATGTCTCTACGTTATCGAGACAAAGGAAGCGACTCAATGTACTTTATTTGTATCCACTCAGACCAAGAACCAATTTACTATTGAAACAGGCACTAAGAGGAAGGTAGATTACAAGAGTATAGGATGACTCGGCTAGGTAATGAATAGAGCTGAATTAGGCTCATAAAAAAGCTAAAAGAGCAGTAGATGAAAAAAGCGTTAGTATTCTCCCTGATTTCAATGGCCGCTTTTGCGCCGAATGTGCAGGCCACCCAAGTTCTTAATGGGTATTGGGCATATCAAGAGTTTTTAGACCAGTTTCCACAACAGAAGCAGTTAACTAGTGCGTTGGCTGAAGTGGTAAGAGAAACCCCTGTACCCGTAGCAAAAGACAAAAAGCGTCCACTGAAAATTTCTGTTGTTTATCCAGGGCAGCAGATCTCTGATTATTGGATTCGAAACATCGATGCGTTTGAAAAACGCCTAGATAAGCTTGATATCGACTATCAACTAAATCAAGTGTTTACTCGTCCTAATGCAGATATAAAGCAGCAAAGTTTGTCTTTAATGGAGGCGCTGAAAAGCAACTCCGATTACTTGATCTTTACTCTAGATACCACAAGACATCGTAAGTTTGTTGAGCATGTCTTAGATTCAAAGAAAACCAAGTTAATTTTACAAAATATCACCACACCTGTTAGGGATTGGGAACATCATCAGCCGTTTCTTTATGTTGGTTTCGACCACGCAGAAGGAAGTCGTGAATTGGCCGTTGAGTTTGGCAAGCGTTTCCCTAAACATAGCCACTATAGTGTTCTCTATTTCTCGGAGGGCTACATTAGTGACATCAGAGGCAACACTTTTATCAACCAAGTGAACCGCGATAATCAATTTGAACTACAATCTGCTTACTACACCAAAGCAACAAAGCAATCTGGGTATGAAGCTGCAAAAGCCAGTTTGGAGAAGTATCCGGACGTTGACTTCATTTACGCGTGTTCTACCGATGTAGCATTAGGTGCTGTTGACGCTCTTAAAGAGTTAGGTCGTGATGATGTCATGATCAATGGTTGGGGCGGCGGTTCAGCAGAGTTAGAGGCGCTTTCTAAAGGGGAGTTAGACGTTACCGTTATGCGTATGAACGATGATACAGGTATTGCAATGGCTGAGGCCATTAAGTGGGATTTAGAAGGAAAGCCAGTTCCCACCGTTTACTCTGGTGATTTTGAAGTCGTTACCAAATCGGACTCTCCAGAAAGAATTGAAGCATTAAGAAAACGTGCATTTAGATACTCAGATAATTGATGACAACTACATCAAAAACAAGAAAGCGTCGCTCACTGTCGACGCTTATTACCAAAATAATTATTCTCGTACTTGCTCCGATCATTCTAGGCATCTTTGTTCAGAGTTATTACTTCTCGAAGCAGATTATTTGGCAGGAAGTCGACCGAACCAAGCAGCAGACCTCTGCCCTGATCCTGAACATTTTTGATAGCCATTTTGCAGCGATTCAGATTCATCACAACAGCAATTCGAAAAGTGATGTTGTATTGGATTTTTATACAGAACGTGATGAAGAGGCACTCAATTACTTTTTCATGAGTATTGACCAGAGTGATCCTTCCCATACACCGGAGTTTCGTTTCCTAACCGATCATCAAGGTATTATTTGGGACGATGGCAACGCGCATTTCTATGGCATCAACAACCTGATACTTAGCCGACTTGCCAGTCAAGTGACCTTTAGCAACAACTGGTATTATCTACCCTCACAGACCCCGATGGGAACTCGCCATCTTTTACTTCGTCGTGTACCCGTTTTACAACCTAAAACCGGTGAAGTGATGGGGTACTCTTACAATGTTGTTGTTTTAGATAATAACTTTGGGTTGATGGAAAGGTTAAAAAATGAAGGCAACGTCGACAATGTTGTGTTGGTCGCTAACAACACACCATTGGCAAGCTCATTAGTAGGAGATGAGGCTTATCAAATATTTGACGTACTCAAACGACGAGAGTCCCAGCACAAGCTTGACCAATTATTGATCATCAAAACCCCTATTGAGGTAAATGCCGCCGAGACTGACTTGTGCTTGCTTACTGTGCAAGACAATCAGAGCGTGGTGACATTGCAAATCCAACACCTGCTAGCAATGCTAGCCTCAGTTATCGGTATGGTTATGATTGCGCTGATGACTAAAGAATGGATCGAGAATCGAGTAGTTGAAGAGTTAGGATCCCTGATGGCATATACTCGCTCGGCTCGTGAAGAAAAAGGATTTGAGCGTTTTGAGGGGTCAGATATTGAGGAATTCGATCATATTGGTTCGACACTAGAAAACACTTTTGAAGAGCTTGAAGCACAAAAGCGCTCTTTCCGCGACCTGTTTAACTTTGCGTTATCTCCTATCATGGTGTGGTCTGAATCGGGTGTGCTTGTCCAAATCAATCCGGCAGCACGCAAAGAGTTAGTCATGGAAAACGATGTTGAAACCATGCACCCAGTGTTCAAAGGTTTCAAAGAAAAGTTGATGCCACACCTTCGCATGGCGGCTCAGGGAGCTACGTTGACAGGCGTTAATGTGCCAATTGGAGACAAAGTATATCGCTGGAACTTATCGCCGATTCGAGTTGATGGAGATATTAGCGGTATTATTGTTCAAGGTCAGGATATAACCACGCTAATTGAGGCGGAAAAACAGAGTAACTTGGCGCGCAAAGAAGCAGAGAAATCTGCTCAAGCCCGTGCCGACTTTCTGGCTAAAATGAGCCATGAGATCCGAACGCCAATCAATGGAATTTTAGGGGTTGCTCAATTGCTAAAAGACTCTGTGGAAACAGAAGAGCAGAATAACCAAATTGACGTACTTCGACATAGTGGTGAGCACTTACTTGCTGTTTTGAATGATATTTTGGACTTTTCGAAGATTGAGCAGGGTAAGTTTAATATCCAAAAGCACCCGTTTTCTTTCACTGATACAATTCGAACGTTAGAAAACATTTATCGTCCTATTTGTGAAAGTAAAGGCGTCAACCTTGTCATTGAAAACAAAATAGATCCCAATGTTGAAATCTTTACTGACCAAGTTCGTCTGAACCAAATTTTATTCAACCTAGTCAGTAACTCAGTAAAGTTTACGCCCTCGGGTAGCGTGCGCTTGCATGCTGAACTGGAGCAGTTCTATGGTGCTGACAATAGCGTGCTGGTCGTGGAAATTACGGATACAGGTATCGGCATCGAGTCTGACAAACTCGACCAAATGTTCGAACCTTTTGTTCAAGAAGAAGCAACAACGACTCGAGAATACGGTGGCAGTGGCTTAGGGCTGACCATTGTGAAGAGCCTTGTCGACATGCTGGAAGGTGATGTTCAAGTCCGCAGTCAGAAAGGTTTAGGAACGACTTTTGTCATTACAATGCCAGTGAAAGATCGTGAGCGAGTACTCACCCCTCTTGATTCGAGTTTGCGTGTTAAGCCAGGTGAACTATTTGCAGAGAGTCTCAAAGTGTTGTTGGTAGAGGATAACCATACTAACGCATTCATTCTAAAAGCGTTTTGTAACAAGTACAAAATGCAGGTTGATTGGGCGAAAGATGGGTTAGAAGCAATGGAATTCTTAAAAGATCATACTTACGATTTGATACTGATGGACAACCAACTTCCGCATCTTGGTGGAATTGAAACGACCAAAGAGATCCGACAAAAGCTAAAACTAGGCACGCCAATTTATGCGTGTACTGCTGACACCGCGAAAGAAACCAGTGACGCCTTTATGGAATCGGGTGCGAATTACGTGCTTCTCAAGCCGATTAAAGAAAATGCGCTCCATGAAGCATTTGTGGATTTTAAGCAGCGGTTCTTAGTCGAGCGAACATGAATAATTGGCTCACTACGAGATAACCCAATTATTCATTATCTGAAAAGCACAACACCATGACTGTGGGTTGTGCTTTTTTGTATCTGACCCTTTTACTCTTATACAAATCAGACTTTATTGGTCTCGACGTTTGTTGTGTACATCGCTGCATTTCAAATTCAAACATAGTGTTGTGTTACTTAGATTTCTGCCCCTTCACTGACACACCCAACGTGATTTCAATCACAAAAAGATATTTACTTAGCGTGCTAACTATTTTATATTACTTAGCACGCTAAGTAATTGAGTAGATCTTATGATTCAAGACATCAACAGTTTGCGAGACCTTTCTCTGGCTGAAAAATTATCTCGTGTTGCTCGTTTGTGGAAAATGGTTGCAGATCGCGAGTTAGAGCCTTTAAACCTAACGTATCCGCGTTGGACTGCGTTATGGAAGCTTTATCGAATGGGTGACAACATCAGTCAGAAGCATTTGGCTGAAGCGCTTGAGATCGAGTTAGCGTCGTTGATGCGAACATTAAAATTATTAGAAGAGCAATCTCTGATCGTTCGCCATTGCTGTGAACACGATAAGCGAGCACGTATTGTTAGCCTCACAGAAGAGGGGAAAACCCTACTAAAGCAAATGGAGGCTCGAATTCTTCAAGTTCGAAGCAAGCTCCTAACGGACATCAACGACCAGGAACTTCAGCAGCTTTCATTGATTCTTGATCAGATTGCTCACAATGCGCTTGATTCACTTAGCGAATAAGTCAGAAAACCGAATTAAAAGAGAAGTAAACGCCTATGACTCCAGATCAAAAATTCGCACGTTGGATCAAATATTCTTGCGTCGCGTTTGTCCTTGTCTTTGCCTATTTTCTAGTTGCAGATCTCGCCATGCCGTTGACGCCTCAGGCAATGGCAACGCGTGTGGTAACTAAAGTGGCCCCCCGTGTGAGTGGGCAGATTACGCATCTTTATGTTGCCAACAACCAAGAAATAAGCCAAGGCGATCTACTATTTCAGATTGATCCCCAGCCTTATCAGCTCGCCGTAGAAAAGGCTCAACTTAACCTTGAGCGTGTGATTCAAAACAACGAACAACTTGATGCTTCTATTGCTGCGGCAAAAGCAGAAGTTGAAGCGAGCAAAATCGTGGCGGAACAAAAAGTTCGCGAAGCAAAACGTCTTAATACCCTGTTTCACCGTAATGGTACTTCGCAACAGCAGCGCGATGAAGCACAGAGTAGTGCAACGGCAGCTAAAGCGAACTTACTGGCCGCACGTGCTCGTTTAAAAGAGTTGGAAGTAAACCGCGGTGATTTAGGCGCGACGAATGTGAATATCCGCGTGGCGCAAAACCAGCTAAAACAAGCGGAACTTAATCTGTCTTACACTCAAGTCTCGGCGGAACATGATGGCGTTGTCGCTAACTTGCAGCTGGAGACGGGGGCCTATGCGGCAGCTGGTACACCTCTTGTCGCTTTAGTCTCCGATGACGTGGATATCATTGCCGACTTTCGTGAAAAGAGTTTACGACACTTTAATCAGAACAGCCGTGCGTTAGTGGCTTTTGATAGCTTACCTGGTGATGTATTTGAAGCTCGTATTACGAGTGTGGATGCCGGGGTCAGCTCGGGTCAATTCGATGCGGATGGCCGCTTAGCAACACCAACTGACTCAAACCGTTGGGTGAGAGACGCGCAGCGCTTACGTTTACATTTAGCTATCGATGAGCCTCAGCAGCGTGCATTTCCAGCAGGGGCACGAGCAACCGTGCAGTTGCTGCCAGAAAACGCATTATCTGGCTGGTTAGCGAGATGCCAGATCCAATTCTTGAGTCTTCTTCATTATATTTATTAACGAGGAGGCGATATGAAGTTATGGGACCACCCCATGTCGGAAAACGACTTCCGTCAGTGTTTGCGCATTGCAACTGGTGCGACCATTGGTTTCACTTTATGTAAAGTATTTGGTTGGAACTATGGCGTATTCTTTACTGTAACCCCGATGCTGTTACTTGGAATGGTGCCAGTCATGAGTCTACATGCCGCACGACAACTGATTTTTTCAGCGGTTGTGTGTGGATTAGAAGTTGGTGTGCTTGGTGGGTTATTTGGTGGGCACCCAGGCATGATGACAATCATTGCATTCGGGTTGTTCCTGTATAAATTCGCCTGTATGTCAAAAGGGAGCTTATTCTTATTTGGAGCGAACAGCGTACTGAGCTTAAGCATCATGCTGCACTTTGCGAGTTATCCAACCACTGACTTAAATGACCTAATCTTTAGCAATCTGCAAGCGAATGTTATTTCAGTGATCGTTGCTTATGTGGTGACATTTTTGATTCCCGATGCGGAACCTCGTCAGCCACCAGCGAAACCGTCGCAGCCTAAACAGAGTCATCGCATGCGTCATGAAGCCCTTATGGGGGCGAGTATCGCTACAATGTCTTTCCTTGTATTCCAGCTATTTGACCTCAGTGACTCTATGTCTGCTCAGGCGACAACCTTACTTTTATTGTTTCCTATGCATTGGAACGGTGCTTTAGGGTATGCGCGAAAAAGAGCAATGGGGACCTTGATGGGGGTGACCTTTGGTGTTGTCGGACAACTTGTATTATACGATTGGTCGGATACCTTATTGTTTATCGTCCCATTGCTTTGGATTGGTGCGATGATGTTCAGTTATATGCACGTGAAAGAGTCTAGCGGTTCGGGAGCCGGATTTGGCGGTTTAACCACATTAGGCATTTTGTTCGGCCAATATCTTACTCCGGATGGTGACTTAATGTTCAGTGCGCTGTATCGCGTGAGCAGTATTTTGTTTGCTATTGTTGCGACGCTGCTTGTGACCTATACGGTTCACAGAATACTCAACAGCTTTGAGGCGACGCGCTTTAGCGAGCAGTAAGTTCAGACGTTACTGGTTAGAAAGGATTGCTCCAGTAACTCTGTTTTTAGTTCGTGAGTCATCGCAATGGGACTGGCAAACTTAATTCCAACTACCCATCCCTTCACCAATTTCTTAATGTTGGCAATGACACATCGATTTTCTTCTCCGATATAGTGGCTTAACGGGCATTCGATGGTAACACTCTCACCCACGTTGAATTCGGGCTCAATCAAGGTTGATATACCAACACCTGCTAGAGAGAAATCGATAAGGCTGCCGTCGTAGACATTCCCTGCATGAATAACGTTACAGTCCATTTGCAACTTGTAACGCTCATGTTCCCGAACTGGTTTGGTTGCAAATGTTCCTGGAATGCGGATAAACAAAAGGGGGGATGGTCGAACGGTCGTCGTCAGCACGCTGGACTTAAACGCAATGACATGGCCTAACTCCGTATCTGATACACCACGCACGATGACATCGGCGTTGGGGAGTTTTCTCATCACTTGCTCTTCAAGCAAACGCATTGGTATATCAAGAATCAAATAAGCATTTTCTTTCATCCCAAGATAGGTGGTGGAATACGTATATTGATCCTTAGGCCCAAATTCGAAATTAGTAGAAAGTTTCATTCCCGGTTTGAGAAACCTATGCAGTTCATCTTTAGTATGAGTGGCTGGCATCACATTGGCGTTTTAATTTTTTAGTTAAGCTGAGGCTATCAAAACGCCATTTTGTTATTCAAGATAGTAAGGCATAAGTTTTTGTAAAATCATCGCTATCTGTGAAGTGGTGGGCGATAAGTTTGGCTCATTCCACCTTTCATAAAGATTTGGCTTGCCACAATACTGCCGCATGTGACCAACATCAGCGCTAACCAAGTGAGAGAATCTGGTTGTTCACCAAAAATTGGAACGGCAAGAAGTGTCGCGACGACTGGAGTTAATGAACCAAAAGCAGCGCTGGCTTCGGCACCGATGATCCTAATTGCATAAATGAAAGTGAAAGAAGCGATTAAACCTGCGCCAACACCTTGTAGCATCGCGTGGCCAAATAACTCCTCCCATGGCCACTGGCTGAACGGTGTTACCACCAAATAACTGTCTACCCACCCGAAACCAACGGCGATGATGAGTAGAGCCAAAGACGCGATTGCAACGAATCCTGCACAGACGTGTGCATTAAGATTAGCGACACGAGCGCTGATGGTGAAAGCAGCCCACATGATGCTGCCAGTTAGAAACAGGATATGCCCTTGCAACTGAGACCAGTTGTACTCTGCGCCGCTATTAGAAAGAAGGAATACGAAAATCCCTAACAACACCGTAGAAAGCCCGATTAAGCGGTGAGCACTCAGCGACTGTTGATAACAAAGTACCGCGATAGCAGAAACAAACAATGGCAAAGTGCCAGGTACTAATGCACTGCCGTGCGCCACGGGAGCGAAATGCATAGCCGTTCCGACGACCAGAAGATAGGGAAGGCCGCTTCCAACCACAACACCAACCAGGTAGCGTTTAGGCACCACGCGCAGCGACTGTTTATGCTTAATCACAAATGGTAATAAAATTATACTTGGGATTAGAAAGCGAACTAACGCGATATCGGCTGGCTGCAAGGCAGAAATTGCGCCCCCTTTTAAAGAAATAAAGAAACCAGACCAAAGCAGTAAGGTCGTTAATATAGCTGCGTATCCCAAGATCATTATCGACATGTCCATTTGTAAATGATGTGTTAATTGTTGAATAAAACTCTTGCCAAAGGGAGGCAAAGTTTGACGTAATTAGGCTTGATGTTGGTGATAAATTGCGTATAAGTGTTAATTGTTGGTGATTAAAGGCACGGAAGAATAAATGGATAAAATTGACAGGCAACTTATCAACCTAATGCAGAAGGATGCCACTCTGACAACGGCAGAACTTGCTGACCAAGTAGGGCTATCGGCATCACCTTGTGCAAGACGCATTAAGCGTTTGGAGCAGGAAGGTGTAATAAGTGGTTATCGAGCTATTGTGTCCAGAGACACTGTAGGCATCGCGATGACTGTATTTGTTGAAGTGAGTTTAAATAACCACCAAGCTTCTTCGATTGATGAGTTTGAACATGCCGTTGTTGAGATGGATGAAGTGATCTCATGCCATGTCGTATCAGGGGCCTATGATTACCTGTTAGAGGTGGTCAGTAAAGATCTCGCTGGTTATGAAACATTTACTAGAAAGTTACAGCGATTAGAAAATGTGAAAGATATTCATACCCACCTGGCGATTAGACAAGTGAAAGGAAATGGCAGTTTGCCGATTTATGCATAAGAAAGATGAAATTTTTCGATAGACTTAAGATTGCCCACTATCATCGAAAGCGATATAGACAGTTTGGTAAAGACAGAGCCCGAACTCTGGGATGGGCAGATAAGTATAGTCAGATCAGCCGTTTTGAGGCGTTGTGCCGAGGGTTAACGTTAGACGGTTCAAGTATTTTAGATATTGGGTGCGGCTACGGAGACTTGTTAGCGTTTATCGAACTTACGGGGGGGCTTCCTCAAAGCTATATTGGCATTGATCAGCAAAAACAGTTTATCTCTGAAGCCAGAAAACGAGATTTTCGTACGCAAAGTAAGTTTATATGTGGCGACTTTTCAACGTTGGTATTGCCTCGTTGCGACTTTGTTTTTGCTTCCGGATCATTGAACTATCAATCCACCAACCCACCAACCCAAATCATACCATTGAAATGATTGATAAAATGTACCGAGCGACAGAGAAAGGTTGTGTGTTTAACTTGTTGGATGAATCCAAACTACCCAGCATGAAAATGTTAGCGTCGCACAATAAAGAAGGTGTCTTTCGCTATTGTCGGTTGCTGTGTCCGAATACACGATTGATTGAGGGGTACTCCGAGCACGACTTTACGATTGCCATGATCAAAAAAGCGGGGTCCGTTTCCTGACTCCGCTTTATAAATTCTTAAGCCTTATTGGTTTTTGTATTGTGAGATTTCACAGTTACCTGTGTATCTATCAACCTTGAATGAGAACGCGGCTGAATGGTATTCCCTCCCATCACTCCATATTGTTTCTCCGAAGATTTTACAAAGATCCAAATCACTGATTGAACCGAACTCTTTTACGTGCCTAACTACTGACAAAAACTTGGCTTTGGTAGCATTAGGACATTCCCTGTTACTTAATCGATTGATAACCATGTTTGTAGCATCATCTCCAGCCAAATGTGACTTTTTATTAAATTTTATTAATGGCTAAACTAACCAAAAAATGTCCATAAGTAAAGCATTAATGTGACGTATGTCTCTATAAATTGATTGTCTTGGTCATGGTTTAGTCAAGTTTGTCAAAGGGAACAATCCCATTATTTACATTTGATATCATTCACGACTAAGGAAAGATAAAAAGCACGAATAACGTCCAATATTGGAGTGAAAAACCAACATCGTCTATTCAAAACTGGCTCTGTTTTTACTTCGAAACATCTTGAGCGTATTGAAGCGCTCGAGCTTCTTTATCATAGACTTGTGACAGAGTTTGATATTGTGAAGAGAGGCGCTTGTAATCTTCAGCAAGTTCCAAAGCGTTGGTGTTATACCATTCCGCAGTTATTTGATTGGCTGTTTTGTTTGACTCGCGGCACTTCTGGGCCAGTATCTCCCACCCATTTGCTGACCATTGGGATTGTGTGCTCAATTTAAGCAGCTGATTCGCTTTAGTTGTGAGCTCTTCTTTGTATTGAATCGATGCTTTTAATTGCGCTTTGAACACATTTTGGTTCGACTTGGCACGCCAAAGTAGCACGAGCTCATGCAGTGAAAAGGTTTCGGACAATAACTGACGCTGTTTATGTTCGGTCAAAAGTGTATTGAATACCTCAACATGCTGATTGTAATTGGACTCTAAACGATTGAATTGGGTAAGATTGTCATTCCACGACGATGGGTTACATTGAATATTGGCGTGCCCCGTTATCGGGAACAGAAGAAATAGTAGTATCCAATTGAGTCTGTTGATCATTATTGCTCGCGTTAGTTGACCTGCTCTTTTGAGTATATACCCAAATTTCTACGACATGCGTGCTGCTGGTGGGATAAGAATAAAGAATGAAAAGGAAAAGGGCATGAAGAAAATTCTCGTCGCATTGATTGTCATGCTGTTGCTCGGCGGAGCGGGGGCTGGATACTATTTCTTCTTTATGCAGAAAGATGAACCTGAAGCACCAAAGGCTACACAAGTCGAGCAATCGTCACTGCAAAAAGAAACATCCAAACCGATTCTGGATTTAGAAGCCGTTCCCCCGGAAGTTACCGAGTACTACGTTATTGAGCGTCGTGTCAATGTTTACAACAAGCCTAACCCTAATGCTTTAGTTGTCGATACGCTCTATAAGGGAGAAAAAGTATCGGTGTTAGAAAAAGTAGATGGGTGGTACCGAATCTCCGGCTATCTTGTCTATGAAGAGGGTGGAGAAGAAAAAGCCGAATGGTTGAATGCTGAAGGGTTATCGGATGCAGAGCCAGTTATTAAAGAGCAAGAGCGCTTAGAGATATTGGATGAATACCTACAGAAGTCGGATGACTTAAAAGTTCACTTGGATATTTTCCGTAAGAAAACACAGCAATTGTTAGACGATGAAACCTGTGATCCGAGTGATTTTGAGGAGCTCGGAGGCTGGGTTCGTTCTGTGACGTTCAAAAAGCGCAACGTTTACTTCATCTATTGTGGCGGTTTGGAGCAAGAGAACAAGATCTACTTAGATGTTGATAAGGGCGATATTTTTTATCGATAACTCACCACCAATTACACTAGTTTTCTAAAGACGTTTTGATAAATGCAATAACGATGCAAACCTGAAATCAGAGATTTATAACTTTTTAGTTGTGAACCATAATCAATAGGAATACTATCAACGAGTCAAGTGACCTAACTTGGCTCTTTGTGTTTTTAGTGAGTTCCTATGCCTTGGATTTACCTTAGAAAGTTGATTTTGCTGCTATTTGCAATGGTATTGCTACCAGTGCATGTATCTGCTGCGCAAATCGACCACAAGGCTCACGTACCGCACTTTTCTAAGCTACAACCTTTTGTAGCCGTAAGTGTATCGCCAAACTCTTCCGTCGATTTTTCTGAAGTTTCAGAAGAAAGCTCTCAATCTCCAGTATCTGAAGGCCATGCAAGTCTCGATTCCGTTGCTTTGTTTAACTCTCAGCGCTGGACGTCTTACTTACGGGAAGGGCTTGATGACGAGCACGTAGATTTTGTCGGCGATCTCACTACTCCGTTTTACGCTGATGCGGGTTACGCATACAGCTTGATGGACATTAACTGGCGTCACAACCAGTCCACATTTTATCATTTCACAAGCGATCATCGCATCTCTGGTTGGAAAGAGACCAATGCCATGTACGTCGCACTCAATAGTCAGTTTTCTGCCTAAACACCATTTATTTGCACCATTGTGCACTCTTAACACGACGATTGTATTCGACAGGACGTGAGCGTTCTGAGCATTTCATACCCTGAATTTATTCTGGGAGCATCTGTCGTGTGTTAAGCCTTGTTATTAAAAGCTTCACTTCATCGTGAAGGGATGATGTTTACATGAAAAAAACACCAAAGCAGCAAAAGAACAGAAAGCTGATGAATCACTACTCAGCTTGGAAATATGTAGTATTAATCACGACGGTCATTATTTTAACCCTAAGTGCTATACCAACTTGGTTTGGCGAACAGCCTTCTATCCAGTTGACGTTTTCGGAGCAAAACAACAGTGAAATGTCGGTTGTTCATCTGAATCAACTGCTAAAAACCAACCATATTTCAGCCGACAAAATCATCGAAAAAGACGGCAAAACAACCATTGTATTCGATGGTGAAGATGCGCAAAGTAAAGCTCGTGTGTTGTTAAACAAAGAGCTAAATAAAGACGACAGCATCACTTTCTCATACGTATCGGTTGCGCCAGAATGGTTGAATGAGATGGGCTTTAGCCCAATTAAGCTCGGTCTTGACCTCCGTGGTGGCGTTCAGTTCTTGTTGAATGTTGATGTGAATAAAGCGTTTGAAGAACAACGTGATGCATTGATTGATGAAATCAAAGCGAACCTACGTGATCAACGTGTTCGTGGTGTGCAAGTTCGAGCAGAAAGCGGCAACCGAATTACGGTAAACAGTGACAGCGAGCAAGCATTGTCGGAAGTGAACAAGTTCTTGCGTCAAAATTACCCGGGCTGGATTTCAAAAAGTTCATCTCGTGGCTTTGTGCTTGAACCGAGTGAACAAAATATCCAAGAATTTCAATCGTCGACTCTTCAACAAAACCTGAAGATCATGCGTGGTCGTATTGAAGAACTTGGTATCACAGAAGCACTAGTGCAACGCCAAGGTAAAGAGAGTATTCGAATTGAACTCCCTGGTGTACAAGATCCTGCTCAAGCGAAAAACGTTATTGGTGCAACAGCAAGCTTGGCGTTTTATGAAGTGAAAGATGCGAGCCAAGCACACAGCAGCCAAGATCTTGTTCTTCAAGATAATGATGGTCGTACTGTGATTTTGGCAAAACGACCAGTTCTAACGGGCGAGCACATCGTGAACGCTCGTGCTGGTGTCGACAAAATGGGCATGTCAGAAGTCAATATTTCTCTTGACCACGCTGGTGGTAAGAAAATGAGTGACTTCTCAGCAACTCACATCGGCAAGCCAATGGCGACCGTTTACCGTGAATACAAAACAAACGATCGCGGTGTAACTGAGCGTAGTGAGCGCGTTATCAGCGTCGCGACTATTCAATCTCAGCTTGGTAGCCAGTTCCGTATTACTGGGGCAGGTAGCATGGACGATGCGCAGCAGTTGGCGCTATTGCTTCGCGCGGGGTCACTGACCGCGCCGGTTACTATTGTGGAAGAGCGAACAATCGGTGCTTCTCTGGGTGCAGAAAACATTGAAAACGGTTTTGCAGCACTGGCTTTAGGTATGGGACTAACACTGACCTTTATGGCACTTTGGTACCGCCGCTTAGGTTGGGTAGCGAACGTGGCGCTTTGCGCCAACATGCTTTGTTTGCTTGGCTTAATCGCCTTGTTACCAGGAGCGGTTCTAACGCTTCCGGGTATTGCCGGTTTAGTGTTAACCGTCGGTATGGCAGTAGACACCAACGTTATTATCTTTGAACGTATTAAGGACAAAATGCGTGAAGGCCGCAGCTTCGCTCAAGCGATTGATCTTGGCTTTGACAGCGCATTCTCGACCATCCTTGATGCCAACATTACTACCATGATCACCGCCGTGATTTTGTACGCCATCGGTAATGGCCCAATCCAAGGCTTTGCCTTAACACTCGGATTAGGTTTGTTAACCAGTATGTTTACAGGCGTATTTGCCTCTCGAGCAATGATCAATTTAATTTGGGGCCGCGATGCCCGTCGTGATGTGAGGGTTTAATCATGGTCGAAATGCTAAAACAAAATATTCGTAAAATTCGCTACTTTACTACGCTAGTTTCCATCATTTTAACGGTGATCGCGATCGTCGCTCTAGGCTTTAAAGGGTTGAACCTAGGTTTGGACTTCACTGGCGGTATGGTGACAGAAGTAAAGGTAGATAAGCAGCTAACTAACCATGATCTGCTTGACGTTCTGCAACCAAAGCTTGGTGAATCTGCGTCAGTGACACGCTCTGGTGAAGATGGCCGTTGGGTGATTCGTTACTCTGCGCCGGAAGATGGACAAACGTTGCCAAGTGTAGAAGAGGTGTTGAAGCCAATCTCTCACCAAGTTGATGTTGTCAGCAACAGTATAGTTGGCGCTCAAGTTGGCCAAGACTTGTTTGAACAAGGTGGCTTAGCATTGTTGATTTGTGTGTTGAGTATTCTCGGTTACTTGTGTTTCCGTTTTGAGTGGCGTTTGGCAAGCGGTTCACTGTTTGCTTTGGCTCATGATGTGATCTTAGTGCTTGGTTTCTTTGCAATTACTCAAATGGAGTTCAACTTAACCGTTTTTGCTGCTGTGCTGGCGATTTTAGGTTACTCATTGAATGACTCGATCATCATTGCAGACCGAATCCGTGAGCTGTTGATTGCGAAACAGAGTTGGAAAACAGAAGACATCAATGATCAAGCTGTTATCGCGACGTTTTCACGCACTATGGTGACATCTGGTACGACATTGATCACTGTTGGTGCATTATGGATTATGGGAGGAGCGCCTTTGGCTGGTTTCTCAACCGCCATGTTTATTGGCGTTCTGTCGGGTACATGGTCTTCGATTTCTATTGGTACTGTGCTGCCTGAGTGGTTGAAACTGGAGCCGAAACATTATCTTCCAGTTGAGATCGACGCTGCGCCGTAGCATTATTTTTAAGGTAAAAGTGCTTGCGCCACTCATCTTGAGTGGCGCTTTTTTGTGCTTATTTCACACGCATCAAGCGATGTTTCACAAGTCCCAAATCGAACTCTAAGACTTGTGAGCGCTTCATTGCTTCGACTTTATTCAACATTGACTCTTGGTAGCCTTTCTTCTTCATCCACTGAAGAGGTACAGAGAAAGCATCTTCATTAACGACATAAGACTCGCCTTTATGCTCACCGGTATAGACGTTCACAACCCAAACTCGGGCTTGAAAGTCCAATACTTCACCCATGACTTTAGCGATTTTATTCAGAATATTTTTCATTGTTTCCAGTTTGCCTTAGCTTAGTAGCAACCAGACACCAACTCCCATCATTAAAGTGCCTGCGATACGGTTCATTAGACGTACATTCTTAGACTGACCTAATACGTGTTTCAATCCTTTACCACCAGTAGCGTACAGAGACATGCAAATGAACTCAAACAGTAAAATAATGGAGACAAGTATGATCAGTTGCGGTGCAAGCGCTGCGTTTTGGTCTATAAAAGGCGGTAAAAGAGAAATCATAAATGCCCAGCCTTTTGGGTTTGCGATTGCGGTAACGAAGCCTTGCATGATAAGTGCGATATTGTCACTCTTTGGTGTTTCTAAGTTGTCGACATTAATCGCAAGTTTCCCTCGCGATCGCCACATTTCAACTCCAAGATAGAGTAAATAACCGCCACCAATGAACTTTAACGCGATAAACATCCAAGGATAATTGAGCATAATCGCAGCGATACCTAACACCGCAGAGACTGACACCAGCGCAACACCGAGAAGCTCTCCTATCATCATCCATAACGTGCGACGATAACCGATACTCATACCTAACGTTAGGGCGAGAGTCATGCACATACCAGGCGTGATTGAGACAAAAAAGAAAGTAGGGATGAACATACTGAGCAATGCAAGATTCATATCTGTTGATGATTTAGTGATTAAAGAGAAGCCACAAAGATAGTGCAAAGTGGAAAAGGATGCTACTACAAAGCGAGCGATTACTTTCACTAGTAGCTAGTTGATGTTCTTCGAATATATAAATTTAAAATGAAATTATATTTTAATCTATGCGTCATAATAGTGCGTATTGCACCAGTATGAGACAAGCTCTTATATCATTTTTAGATTAAATATATTTAATTTATTATATTTTATCGGTATTAATCATCACTGTATTAAAATAATCGAATTGATAACTAAATTATCATTAAATACAGTAATTAAATGATATGTTTGATAATTATCTTTACTGATAATTGAATTATTATTCTAATCTCAAGTTTGTTGTAATCATATAGGCTTAAAATTCAGATCTTAAATCATGACATAATGTAACGTCTACCATTCTGTATGTAAGTACATGATATTTAATAATTATGTTTCTATTTCTGTTGGTGTGGCTTTTGTGGAAGTGTGATTTAAAACAATGACTTATGTAAAATTAACCATTTTATAACATTTCACGGGTAATGAGATCTAAATCAATCTTATGCAATTGGGTGAGTTTTTTATTTGAAATGTAATATTTCTAGGTTAACTTAAAATAAAGGCAGCACGGGATTGGTTGTCAAAAGAATAAATAAACACGTCAGTTGGTGAACTATTTCATCAGTGTATTAAGTTTGCTTTTTAAATGCCGTTAAGAATGGAGTCTTCAATGAAGAAAGTCGCTTTGATCACTGGATCAAAAGGCGGAATTGGTTCTGCTATTTCCTCTCAATTAGTCAATGACGGTTACCGTGTAATCGCTACTTATTTCACAGGTAACTACGAATGTGCGCTGGAGTGGTTCAACAGCAAAGGGTTTACCAAAGATCAGGTTCGCCTTTTTGAGTTGGATGTAACAAACACGACAGAGTGTGCAGAGAAATTGGCGCAATTGCTTGGGGAGGAAGGAACCATTGATGTTGTTGTCAACAACGCAGGAATCACACGTGATGGCGTGTTTAAAAAGATGACTGCGCAAGCTTGGAATGATGTCATCAATACCAACCTCAATAGTTTATTCAACGTTACGCAACCCCTCTTTGCTGCAATGTGCGAAAAAGGCGGTGGTCGTGTCATCAATATCTCTTCAGTCAATGGTCTTAAAGGGCAGTTTGGTCAAGCAAACTACTCGGCGGCGAAAGCTGGGATGATCGGTTTCTCTAAAGCCTTAGCATACGAAGGTGCTCGCTCGGGTGTGACAGTTAATGTTATCGCTCCGGGTTACACGGGTACGCCAATGGTTGAGCAAATGAAGCCAGAAGTGCTGGAATCCATTACGAACCAAATTCCAATGAAACGTCTTGCGACACCAGAGGAAATTGCAGCATCAGTGAGCTTCTTGGTCAGCGATGCGGGCGCCTACATCACCGGAGAGACTTTGTCGGTGAACGGCGGCTTATACATGCACTAAGGAGAGAAGATGATGGAAAAAGTATTTATCGTAGCGGCGAAGCGTACTCCAATTGGTGCTTTTGGTGGTAGCCTGAAAAATACTTCTGCTGGCGATCTGGCAGCAGTAGCGATTAAGGGCGCGTTGGAAGCGGCAAAGTTGCCTGGCGACAAGGTTGACGAAGTGATTGTTGGCAACGTTGTTGGTGCAGGTCAAGGAATGGGTGTTGGCCGCCAAGCGGCACTGTTTGCGGGGATTCCTGAATCTGTTCCTGCATATGGCGTAAACATGGTTTGCGGTAGTGGCATGAAAACGGTCATGGATGCCGTGTCCCATATCCGTAGTGGCGATGCTGAGATCGTTGTTGCAGCGGGTGTTGAAGTCATGTCTCAGATTCCATTTGCTGCACCAAGCAGCATTCGTGATGGCAACAAAATGGGCAATCTGGAACTGAAAGATCTGCTCGTAGCGGACGGTTTAACCGATGTTTACAACCAATATCACATGGGTGTGACGGCAGAAAACGTAGCAAAACAAATCGGCTTAACTCGCCAGCAGCAAGACGAATACGCGCTGTCTAGCCAACAGAAAGCGGTAGCCGCTATCGAAGCTGGCAAATTTCAAGACGAAATTGTGCCAGTGGAAGTAAAGCAACGCCGTGAAACCGTGATGTTTGATACGGATGAATACCCAAAAGCGAACGCGACAATGGAAGCCTTAAGCAAGCTACGTCCTGCTTTTGACCGCGAAGGCACTGTGACTGCGGGTAATGCATCAGGCATTAACGATGGCGCGAGTGCGATTATCGTGGCGTCTGAAAGCGCAGTTAAAGCGCATGGATTAACGCCGCTTGCTGAGATCGTAAGCTATGCGCAATCGGGTCTTGATCCGAAGATCATGGGCCTAGGTCCTGTTGAGTCGGTCAATAAAGCACTCGAAAAAGCGGAACTCACAGTAAATGACATCGACGTTTACGAGTTAAACGAAGCATTTGCAGCGCAAGCACTTGGCGTGATTCATCAGTTGGCGGAAACAAACCAAGTTCCAGTTAACGCGATTCAAGATAAAGCGAACTTTAACGGTGGTGCTATCGCGCTAGGACACCCGCTTGGTGCATCTGGAAACCGAATCTTAGTCACGCTGGTTCACGAGCTTCATAAACAAAATGGTCAATATGGCGTTGCTTCACTTTGTGTGGGCGGCGGCATGGGCACGGCTGTGGTTGTAAAGACAGTTAAGTAATTATTTAAACGGACATTTTTAATTCTTTCTCTAGGAGACAAACCATGTACACAGATTTCTTCAAAACATTTAGCGATCAAACTGAAAAAAATCTAGAACCTTACTTGAAGTTCAACAAGCTAGTGACAAAAAACGTAGAAGTGTTGACCGAGCTTCAATTGAACGCCATTCGCACATACAGTGAAGTGGGTCTAAACCAGATGAAAGCAGCGACAGAAATCAAAGACGTAACGTCATTGACTGCTTTCAACAGTCAGCAACTAAGCGTACTTACTAAACTTTCTCAACAAATGATGGATGACAGCAACAAGCTTCAAGCGATTGCAAAAGAGTTCAAAGAAGACGTTGAGAAAATGACTTCGGAAAATCTAAAGACTGTTACTCCAGCGTAATTTGTCCGATTCTCGCCGCCCCTAGATTTGGGCGGCGTTGTTTTTTCCGAATATAGGAGTAAGACTATGTTTCAACACTTCTTTTCGGACTATCTTGTGAAGCTTCAGGAAACCAATCATCAGTGGTGGCATGATTTCGAAGTGAACAAGGCAGTCGTGAACTCTCCTTTAAACAAGGCCATGCAAGAAGTGAACTTTGAGGATACTGCCAAACTGTTCGAACAAGCTGCGAATCAGCCTGCTGCGATTTTAAAGCTGCAAGCACAGTGGTGGGAACAGCAGCTGCAAATTTGGCAGAATGTTTCATTGGCAGGGAACCAAGCACAAATCGTCGAAGCTGAAAAAGGGGATAAGCGTTTCTCAAACGCAGCGTGGCAAAATGAAGCCATGTATAGCTTCATCAAACAATCCTACCTTTTATTTAGTAAGACCTATCTGGACACCATCGAGTCTTTGGAAGGCTTAGATGAAAAGACGAAAGAACGTATTATTTTTTTCTCTCGCCAAGCCATTAACGCCCTTTCTCCTTCCAACTTCATCGCCACTAACCCAGAGCTTTTGAAGCTGACACTTGAGCAAAACGGTCAAAACTTACTGGCAGGCTTAGAGCAGTTGAAAGAAGACGTTGAGTCGAGCGCAGACATTTTAAAAATTCGTATGACGAATAACAATGCATTCCGCGTGGGCGATGACGTTGCGACGACACAGGGCAATGTGGTTTTTCAAAACGAATTGTTTGAGTTGATTCAATATCGACCTCTAACAGAGAAAGTGAATGCGACGCCGCTGCTCATCGTCCCACCTTTCATCAATAAATACTACATCCTTGATTTAACAGCAAAGAACTCAATGGTTCGATGGTTGTTAGAGCAGGGGCATAGTGTATTTATGATGTCTTGGCGCAATCCAGGCAAGGCACAAGCGCACATAGAGTTTGGTGACTACGTGACAGAAGGCGTAGTGAAAGCCGTCGCTGCAATTGAAGATATAACAGGACAAGAGCAAATCAATGCTGCTGGTTATTGTATCGGTGGTACTGTTTTAGCAAGCACGGTTGCCTACTACGCTGCAAAACGTATGAAGAAGCGCATTAAGTCTGCCACTTTCTTCACCACGTTGCTCGACTTCTCTCAACCAGGTGAAGTCGGCGCGTATATCAATGACACCATTGTTAGTGCAATTGAAGCGCAAAATAACGCAAAAGGGTATATGGACGGCCGTTCCTTAAGCGTGACGTTTAGTTTACTGCGTGAAAACAGCTTGTACTGGAACTACTACGTCGACAATTACTTGAAGGGTAACAGTCCGGTTGATTTCGACTTGTTGTACTGGAATAGCGATAGCACCAACGTCAGCGCTGCATCTCACAATTTCTTGCTTCGCGAGCTCTATTTAGAGAACAAGCTGGTGCAAGATAAAGGCGTCAAAATTGGTGGAGTATGGATTGATCTAAATAAGATCAAAATTCCTAGCTATTTTGTGTCAACGAAAGAAGACCACATTGCGTTATGGCAGGGAACTTACCGTGGTGCGCTGAACACGGGTGGTAACAAAACGTTTGTCCTCGGTGAGTCTGGTCATATTGCGGGCATCGTGAACCCTCCAGCTAAAAATAAGTATGGTTATTGGTTGAACGATAATTTGGATGACTCTGCTGATGAGTGGTTGAATAACGCGGAACACAAAGAGGGATCGTGGTGGACACACTGGAACGAGTGGTTACTCCAATTCAACCCTAAAGAGCAAGTTGAGCCTTTCCCTATTGGCTCAGAAAACCATCCGGTTATTGATGAGGCGCCAGGACAATACGTCAAACAGGTTCTGCCAGTAAAAGAATCTTAAACGACTCCCTATAGCAGTAAATCTTAGCGGCCTTTATGGTCGCTTTTTTTATGTATGATTGCTTGTTTATTGTTGGCAAGTACCATTGATTAATAAATAAAAAGCGCCGAGCATTTGCTCGGCGCTCAGTGTCAACAAATAGGCTAGTTGACGAGTAGAGATGCGTTACGTTACACCTCTTTATCCTTACCAAATGACAGCAGCCAGAGAGAGATTGCTGCTACCGCCACAAAGCCGGAAAGAATAATCACTGGCATAGCACTGTAGCCAAGGATATGCCAAATTACAGATTCTAATGTACTCATGGTAAGTCTCCTTAGTGCCAGCCTTCAACGCCGCTCATGTCTGGTAGTTTGTGCGCAATACCTTTGTGACAGTCTACACATGTTTTCTCGCCTGAAGCTAGAGCGGTGGAGTGTTGTTCTGCCGCACGTGATCCTTGCTGAGAGTAATCCATGAAATCAAACTCATGACAGTTACGACATTCAAGAGAGTCATTCTTTTTCATACGTGCCCACTCTCGTTCTGCGAGGTGTCCACGACGCTCTTGGAACTTCTCTGGCGTATCGATCGTCTTCGTTACGAAGTGTGCAAATAGCTCTTTAGATGCCTGTACTTTACGAACGATCTTATCCGTCCATTCATGAGGAACGTGACAGTCTGAACAAATCGCACGAACACCAGAACGGTTGGAGTAGTGAATTGTTTCTTGAATTTCAGCAACGATCGGCGCGTGACAGCCAGAACAGAATTCTTCTGTGTTGGTTGCTTCCATACCTGTGTTGAATGCGCCCCAAAATAGAAGGCCACCAGCGAAGCCTAGAAATAAAACCACACCAGCGGCAGCTTTACTCGGGCTCGACAGTCTCTTCCAAAACGCTTTAAGTATTTTCATAAGTAACCTCTTAGTACTCGCGTTTCAATTACTGAAGCGAATCGACTGCCTTAAACTCGTTTTCCACTAGTGGTTTTGCATCCGTTTGTGGAACGTGACATTGCAAACAGAAGTAACGACGAGGAGACATATCTGCCAGTACCGCATCTTCTCTGTTTACATAGTGCGTTACGCTAATTTTAGTCGCACCTGACTCTTTTGCATTTTTCCAGCTATGGCATGCAAGACACTTGTTAGCATTTAACGAAATTTCGTAGTGACGAATGCTGTGTGGGATCAACGGTGGTTGATAAACATAGCTGTCTTCAACAATTTGATCTTTAGGGAAGTCTTTGAACTCGTCTGCTGGACGCGTATCTTCCAATTGAGACATTCCACGTAAAGATTCTAGACCTCCAATACCACCTGGATTATCCAACTCAGCTTGCGCAATGCCTGTCACTAACGCACCTACAGATAAAACTGCGACAAGTAATTTTTTCATCATTTCATCTCCGCCTTTATGGCTTAAATTCTTTATTAGGCCGCCATAATGACGGCCGTAGCATTCAGTATCTGAAGGTTAAGCAATCTTAGTGATTTTGACTGGGCACTTCTTAAAGTCTGTCTGTTTAGACAGTGGATCAGTCGCATCTAGGATAAGCTTGTTAATCAAAATACGTGCATCAAAGAACGGTACGAATACCAAACCTTTTGGCGGACGGTTACGACCGCGAGTTTCAACACGAACGCGTACTTCACCGCGTTTGTTTGCCATGAGTACTTCTTCACCACGACGAACATTGCGTGCTTTTGCGTCTTCTGGGTGCATGTAACACACTGCGTCTGGTACTGCTTTGTATAATTCAGGTACACGACGAGTCATGGTGCCTGTGTGCCAATGTTCAAGAACACGACCAGTACATAACCACATATCAAATTCATCGTTCGGTACTTCTGGTGGCGCTTCGTATGGCGCGGAAATGATCTTCGCTTTGCCATCAGCATTGCCGTAGAAGTCCCAACCAGAGCCTTCTTTCGCGTATGGGTCTGAACCTTCTTTAAAGCGCCACTGTGTTTCCTTACCATCAACAACAGGCCAACGTAGACCACGTACTTGGTGGTAGCGGTCGTATGGAGCCAAATCATGCCCGTGACCACGGCCAAATGTTGCGTATTCCTCAAACAGACCTTTTTGAACATAGAAACCGAAGTGGTGAGCATCGTCATTCAGTTCACGAGCTTCTTCGATAGGGAATTTGTCGACGTTACCATTGCGGTAAAGTACGTCGTACATTGTTTTACCACGGTATTGAGGCGCTTTCGCTAGAAGCTCTTCAGGCCATACTTCTTCCATTTTGAAGCGTTTCGAGAACTCCATTAGTTGCCAAAGGTCCGATTTTGCTTGACCGACTGTGCCCACTTGTTGGTACCAAGCTTGGGTACGACGCTCTGCGTTACCGTAAGCACCTTCTTTTTCAATCCACATTGCGGTAGGAAGAATAAGGTCTGCTGCTTGTGCTGTTGCTGTCGGGTATGGGTCAGACACAACGATGAAGTTTTCTGGGTTGCGGTAACCTGGAAGACGTTCTGTGTTGATGTTTGGACCGGCTTGCATGTTGTTGTTACATTGAACCCAGTAACAGTTCAGAACGCCGTCATTCAGCATACGGTCTTGCAATACGGCGTGGAAGCCAGGTTTTGGTGGAATCGTACCTTCTGGCAGTTTCCAGATGTCTTCTGCAATCTTACGGTGTTTAGGGTTAGCAACCACCATGTCCGCTGGTAGGCGGTGAGCAAACGTACCAACCTCACGAGCGGTACCACATGCTGATGGTTGGCCAGTTAGTGAGAATGGGCTGTTCCCCGGAGTCGAGATCTTACCGGTTAGTAGGTGGATGTTGTAAACCAAGTTATTCATCCATACACCACGAGTATGCTGGTTCATACCCATCGTCCATAGAGACATCACTTTCGTGTTTGGATCCGCGTATTGCTTCGCAAGCTCGATAAGCTTCTCTTTCTCAACACCAGAGATTTCAGATGCTTTTTCTACTGTGTATGGCGCTACTGATTTCTTGTACTCTTCGAATGAGATAGAAGTGAGTTTGCCAGAGTTCGGGTTCTTCGCTGCTTTTTGTAGCGGATCATCGTCACGTAGACCGTAGCCGATGTCAGTGTCTGCTTGAGTGAAGTTCGTGTGTTTGTTCACGAAGTCCCAGTTTACTGCATCGTTTTCGATGATGTAGTTTGCGATGAAGTTAGCAATTGCAAGGTCAGACTGAGGATTGAAAATGTAGCCGTGGTCTGCCAACTCAAATGAACGATGGTAGTAAGTAGAAAGCACGTTCACTTTAACGTGAGGGTGGCTTAGGCGGCGGTCAGTAATGCGAGTCCATAGAACCGGGTGCATCTCTGCCATGTTTGAGCCCCAAAGAACGAAAGCGTCTGCGTTCTCAAAGTCATCGTAACAACCCATTGGCTCATCGATACCGAATGCGCGCATGAAACCTACAACGGCAGAAGCCATACAGTGGCGAGCGTTTGGATCAATGTTGTTTGATCGGAAGCCTGCTTTCATTAACTTTGATGCAGCGTAGCCTTCCATTACTGTCCATTGGCCTGAGCCAAACATACCTACGCTTGTTGGGCCTTTTTTCTCGAGGGAAGCTTTCCATTTCTCAGCCATGATGTCGAAAGCGTCATCCCACGAGATAGGTGTAAATTCACCATCTTTGTGGAATTTGCCATCTTTCATTCGTAGCATCGGTTGAGTTAGACGGTCTTGACCGTACATGATCTTAGAAAGGAAGTAACCTTTGATGCAGTTCAGACCTTTGTTTACTGGTGCTTCTGGGTCACCCTGTGTTGCTACCACTTTGCCGTTTTGAGTGCCAACAAGAACAGAACAGCCTGTACCACAGAAACGACAAGGTGCTTTGTCCCATGTGATTTTGGTTTGATCAGAGCTTGCAATCAGGTTGGCTGCAGATGCTGGTAGTGTCACACCTGCGACAGCAGCAGCTGATGCAGCCGCGTTTGCTTTCACAAACGCACGTCTTGTCATTTTCATACTTCACCCTCGATTTGGGAATGTTGTGTTCCAGTGTCTTCTTCATCCGTTTCTTCAAGCCCAGTTTCGATTTGGTGATAAACCAATACCGTGCTTAAGACGTTCGGTAAATTGTTAATGGCATCGATAGTGTCTGTGATGAAACCTTGGTTCTCAGTTTCAAGTACGACGATAATCTTGCCTTCAGGACTGTCACCATAGATTTCCGCATTTTCGTGTGCTTCTATCTTTTGTTTGATTTCGTCCAAATGTTCCGGCAGCACATGTACTACCAAACTTGAAATATGCACTTCATTTAGTGACATATAGCTCTCTCATTTATTTTTATTGCCTTTGGCCGACGACATTCGGCTTAGGCTGTTGTATTGCTCACATTGATGGATGAAGTCGGGCACACTGAAACACAGGCGCCGCAGCCGTTACACTCATCAAGGTCTAAATTGGGTTGTGCTACTTTCCCCAGTTCTAATTTGAACTGAATCGCCATCGGGTCGCACATATCCCCACAGCTTCGGCATTCGACATTTTGTTTTGCTAAGCAGTTATCGTTGATACTTGCTTTTGCTTGCCAAGGTTGTTCTGTTTCTGGCAAGAAAAGGGGCTCAGGACAGGCGTTTGCACATTGATAGCAAAATGTGCATTCATCGATGGAAAAATCGACCGAGGGGAATCCGCCATCACTTTTGGTTATAATCTTTGTTTCACAGGCCTCAATGCATTTACCGCAGCGAGTGCAATCGTCCGTAAACTGTTGCGGTTTAGTTAACCAAGGCAAACGTACGACGTTGTCGGGGTGCGCTTTTCTTGCAAAGAGTCTTCTTCTGGAAAGGTCTACCACTTAGTCACCTCGAAACTTGGAACCCAAACTAAGCATAGTCCACAATTTTCATTAATAAACTGTCATTTAAACTAACGAAATTGTAGTTTTTGACATATTTGTATAAATACCTCTTAGGGGGTAAATGGTATGCAATATTGTTTTGGATCAATAAATTCCGTCGCAGGTGATCACATATTGATAAAGTTGAAAGGTAATGGGTTCATTGCACGTACAAATAGGATTGTTAATGGGCGAGGAACTCAGATTGTTTAAAAATGTGAAAAAGTCGGTGACGCGCACGATTGCGTCCGCAATGCTTCTTATTTTGCTGCTCTCAGTTGCTACGACTGGTTTTGCGATTTTTACGTTAGCGTCCAGTTTGAACGATGCTGAAGCCGTCAATGTTGCTGGCTCGATGCGAATGCAAAGCTACCGTCTAGCGAATGATATTCAGGTTAAATCTGTTGACTATTCTTCACATATTGACGCATTTGAAAATTCGATATATTCACCTTCAATGAAAGCGCTTCAGCATTGGTCTGTGCCTGAAGACATCACTCACGATTACTACCGCCTTATTATCAGATGGCATGAACTCAAGGCGGTGCTTAGAGGAGACAACCCGGCAGAATATCAACTCCTAGTGGCCGGTTTTGTTGAACAAATCGATGAGTTTGTATTTAAGCTGCAAAGCTTTTCGGAGCAAAAACTGATTAACTTAGCCTGGATCGGCGGGTTAGGGTTGGGTGGCATCCTTTGTGTCAGTATGTTTGTCGTTCATTTTGTGCGCCTCGAAGTTGTTCGGCCTCTGCGTGCCTTAGTTTTTGCTAGCGAGCAAATTAAAAATCGCTCATTTAATATATCGCTCAATGTATCCAGCGATAATGAAATGGGAATACTGACTCGAACCTTTAACCGGATGGCGACAGACCTTGGTAAGTTGTACCGAGGATTAGAACAAGCGGTTGATGAGAAAACACGTAAATTGCAGCATGCCAACCAGTCTTTAGAAGTGCTTTACGACTCGTCAAAAGAACTCACGGCGTCGCGTATTAATCAAGACAATTTCCAGGCGATTTTGCAGCATATCGTCAGTCTTGAGGGCATTAAAGCGGTCAAACTTGAAATCGAGCAGCTAGGAGAACCGAGCTGGATATTGATGGAAGGAGAAGAATGCTGCCAAGATTGTGATGAAGATTGCCACGGTAAAGCCCTGATGCTAGATGGTGAGCACTTGGGCTATTTATATTGGAAAGCAGGGTTACCTTGTCCGAACGAGGCTCTTATTGACAACTTCGTGCAGATTTTATCACGCGCCGTGTATTACAATCGGGCGCAGCGCCAAGCAGAACAAATTCTGCTGATGGAAGAGCGAGCCACTATTGCTCGGGAGTTGCATGATTCATTGGCTCAAGCACTCTCTTACTTAAAAATTCAGGTCGCTTTGTTAAAGAGAAGCGTAAAGAACTTGCCTGACGAAAAGGCGATCGCGCAGGCTAATCAAGTTATTGCTGAGCTAGATACGGGCTTATCTGCCGCGTATACGCAGTTACGCGAGTTACTGACGACGTTTCGTCTTACGATTAAAGAGGGCAGTTTTGGCCAAGCATTGCAAGACATGGTTGAAACGCTCAGTGAACAAACTGCTGCGGACATTACGCTAAAAAATAGACTTTCATCAACTGAACTGGATGCACATCAGCAGGTTCATTTACTACAGTTGATAAGAGAAGCGGCAATTAATGCAATCAAACATGCGCAAGCAGATAATATTCACATTCAATGTCTCGATAATGATGGAAAAGTCACAGTAACCGTTAGCGACGATGGAATAGGCTTTGAACATCAAGACGAAAAATTAAATCATTACGGTATGAGTATCATGCAAGAGCGGGCCGCTAGACTGCATGCCGATCTGCACATCGAAGCATCGATAAACAAAGGTTGTACCGTAAAATTAGAATTCCAACATAGTAAGGAAGTAAACAGTGACAGTGTGTAAAGTAATGCTGGTGGATGATCATCCACTCATGCGAAGAGGTATCCACCAGCTTTTAAGCTTTGAGCCTGAGTTTGAGGTCATTGCAGAAGCAAGTAATGGCGCGGATGCAGTAGCGAAAGCGCATGAGCTAGAACTGGATCTTGTACTTCTTGATCTTAATATGAAAGGCATGTCTGGCCTTGATACTTTGCAAGCACTGCGTGCAGATGGCTGTGAAGCCAGAATTGTCATTCTAACCGTTTCAGATAGCCCAGCAGATATAGAAGCAATAGTTCGAAGTGGTGCCGATGGCTATTTATTGAAAGACACTGAGCCTGATGAGTTGGTTGAGTTGCTAAAACAAGCGCATCAAGGGGACAAGGCATACAGCCAAGAAGTTTCTAAGTATTTGAGTGAACGCTCAGAGCAAGAGGACGTGTTTGATACACTGACCGATCGTGAATCTCAGATCTTAAGAGAGGTGGCAAGAGGTTTCCGCAACAAGCAAATTGCCGATCGTCTTTTTATCTCTGAGTCTACGGTTAAAGTACATATGAAGAGTTTACTTAAAAAGCTTCAAGTTCCTTCTCGTACTGCAGCAACCGTCCTTTATCTTGAGCGCTTTGGCGACATCAAATAACATTGTTGGATTTGAATCTGTAATAATAAATAAAATCAAACAGTTATATTGATTCTGACGAATAAAAAAACCGCCTGTTAGGCGGTTTTTTTACTTGTCTGGGCGAATAGAGTACAAGTCACTGTTGTGCTTACCACACTCCAAATAGTACTGATAAGCCACTTTTTTGCTTTCAGCAATGACTCTCATGCAGTGCATTTTCCCCTGTTCAAAATATCGAATCTCATATTCTACACTGGTATCAAGTTGCTCAGCGGCTGCCATACTTCGCCTCCATAAACCATCCAAAAAACATCCATGCAAGTTATATGCCGTTATAGGGAGCGTCGTTCGGTACGTTTTTTAGCCGATAATTGCGCTCTAACTCACTTTTTTGCGGATAGCTGTGATCAAAAAGTTAATTTCAAACTCTATATATTATTAAGGTGGCAATCAATATTTGTCACACTGGTGTAAGTTTGCCGCAATACTAAGTGATACAGGTTGAGTATAGAACTTAATCAACAGAAAAGGGAATACGAATAAGTGACTAAATTAAAGGGTGTATCTAATAAGGCGCTTCGTTATGGCCTTCTATTTTGTTTCGTATTTCTGCTTGCCGGTTGTGCGAAAAAGTTTTTATACAGCAATATCGATTGGTTCGTGCTCGATTACTTAGAGGACTATGTCTCGTTGCAAGGGGAACAAGAAGTCCTAGTGGAAGAGCGCTTATTACTGTTGGCAGACTGGCACAAGAAAGAGGAGTTACCATTATATATCGAACATTTAAAAGACCTTGAGAGATTAAAAGCGAGCGATATCACCTTAAATTACTTACAACAAAATCGAGATAGAATGCGAGCGCATTATGATAGAGTGGTCAGCAAAGCAGCACCAGATCTTTTTGCGTTAAGTTTGCAATTAACGAAAGAGCAAGAACGCGAGTTTTTGAGTAATGTACAAGAACATTATCAAGAGCGAAACGCAAAATATGCCGATAAGACAGAAGACGAAGTGCGTGAAATTATTCTGGATAACACTGAAGAGTGGATGGAAGAATGGCTGGGGAATCTATCAGGAAATCAGCGTCAATTAGCTCAAACATTTTCTCAGCAAGTTATTTTAAACAGCCCTTTATGGAGAGATTATCGAGCCACGGTATATCAAGAGCTCGAATACTTGTTCGACAACAAATCTAATGTTGTGACTTATCAAGATATATTTATGCGACTCTTGTTCGAGCCAGAGAGTTATTATAGTGAGCAGCTTTCTCAGAATATAGACTCTAACTTTGCATTGGTTGATCAACTGACATTAGATGTTTCTCGTTCGATGACCGATAAGCAATGGCGTCATTTTCGTGAAAAGGTTAAAGAGTGGCGAGTACTGGCTGAGGAACTTTTAGATTAAATTCATGCTTCAATGAGCGGAAGCAAAGCGCAAAAGCCTTTCTTATCAAAAAATGATTCAAAGCAAATTCTTATTGAACTAAGAGCGTAACATAGCGTGAGGTTTGATGAGGCAACGTCAGCTTATCAATGCATGATAAAGCCTCATCGTACAAAACAATGAGAATAAATATGAAACATTTAGTTGAAAGATTTCTTCGATACGTCACGTTTGATACCCAATCCAATCCACATGTGACGCTTTGCCCAAGTTCACCTGGTCAGCTTGTGTTTGCTGAGTTACTTAAAAAAGAGATGATCGAACTTGGCTTAAGTGATGTGACTTTGGATAAAAATGGCTACTTGATGGCTAAACTGCCAGCCAATGTTGATTATGAGGTTCCTCCTATCGGCTTCATTGCCCATATGGATACCGCGCCGGATGCATCTGGCAAAAACGTAAAGCCGCAATTCATCGAAGATTACCAGGGTGGCGATATTGCATTAGGGTTGGGGGATGAAGTGTTATCTCCCGTGCAATACCCAGATTTACATCACCTACATGGCCACAATCTTATTACTACCGATGGCACTACATTACTTGGCGCGGATAACAAAGCTGGTATCGCAGAGATTCTTTCCGCGGTAGCTCTGCTACTGGAAAACCCAGACATTCCACACGGCGACATTTGTATCGGCTTTACTCCGGATGAAGAAATCGGTCGTGGTGCAGATTTGTTTGATGTTAAAAAATTTGGCGCGAAATGGGCATACACTATAGATGGTGGCCCGCAAGGTGAATTGGAATACGAAAACTTTAATGCAGCAAACGCTGATGTAATTTTTCATGGTGTTAGCGTTCATCCAGGTACTGCAAAAGGCAAAATGGTCAATGCGATGAACTTGGCTGCGAAATTTCAAGTTCAAATGCCCCAAGATCAAACTCCGGAAACAACCGAAGGTTACGAAGGGTTCTTCCATCTAAAATCGGCAGAAATGGGCGTTGCACGAAGCGAGCTAGGTTACATTATTAGAGACTTTGACCGTCAAAGACTTGAGGATCGAAAAGCCTTTATGCAGAAACTCGTCGATGAAATGAACACGGGTTTACGCCATGGTTCTGTAGAGCTAAAAATAAAAGACAGCTATTACAATATGAGAGAAATGGTTGAGCCTTACCCTCATATCATTGAGCTGGCAAAGCAAGCGATGGAAGCGTGTGATGTGGAACCGATTATAAAACCTATTCGTGGTGGTACAGATGGTGCTCGTTTATCTTTTATGGGTTTGCCGTGCCCGAATATCTTCACCGGTGGTTTTAACTTCCACGGAATTCATGAGTTTATTTCTGTTGAAATGATGGAAAAATCAGTACTCGTTATTGTCAAAATTGCTGAGCTCACAGCAAAAAAACACAGTTAAAAGACTACGTCGAGACCTCTTGCAGATTTAATAACAAAATAGCCCAGATCTCTCTGGGCTATTTAACTATTAAGATGGGATACTAGCGCACGTCTTTGTCTTCAATTTCAATGTCTTCTAGCGGTAACCAGTCGACTTTCACACCCGCTTGATCGAACATATCTTGACTGACTTGGATTTTATCTCCCCAGCGAGATAAAAAGTCTTCAGACTGCTCAGGGCAGTGTACGTGTGAGATCCCTGTTTGAATGATCTTTGCCGCGCAGTTAGGGCAAGGAAAATGCGTTACCCAAATATCACATCCGTCTAAGTCACGTTTTGAGAACAAAATTGCGTTCTCTTCCGCGTGCAGTGTTTTAAGGTATTTCAACTCGCGCTCATCGGTGTCGACACTGTCAGAAACACCATGCGGATAGCCATTAAATCCAACAGATACAATGCGATTCTGTTTAGTAATAACGGCACCGACTTGTGTTGATGGGTCCTTACTCCAAGACGCCACTAGTTCTGCCATCTGGTAAAAGCGTTTCGCCCATTTAGAAATCATAGTCATCCTCTCTGTCGAAGGCGTTGAATTAATTGAATGATAACCCATTTATATTAAAAAAATAGTCAAAATCGGGGTCTTGAGTATGAAGGCGTCACTTTTTACCTTTTTAGCCACAAAACGTTCTTATCTTGAGCACTGAATCTCACTTTACGCCCGAATACAATACTCCCGTTAGTGTTTCCAAGCACACGCTAAAATTCGCGATCTCCTAAGGCGTATATTAAATAGTTATGATTGAGTTGTATGTATATTGCTCATTGAATACCACTGTTAACTAAATTACTTTATTTTCCTTTTGTTTCTCATGTTTACATTTAGAAACACCTTGGGCGCTTTTCAGTGAAGTTTTCAGTGGCAGCAAGGAGTAAGGTTGATAGGAATTCAACAATATCCTGTTCTATAAAGACGGTAAATACATGCAAAAGAAACCACTTGTCGCACTAATGGCGGCTACAGCAATCCTCGCTGGATGCGGGGAAGCTAATAATGCCCAAACGAAAGGTCAAGCGCCTCTCGTAGTGACTCAGGATGTCACGGTTATCGACTACCAACCGAGCAAGTCTTATATCGGTCGCATTGAAGCAGTAGAAGATACCAATATTACCGCGCAGATTTCTGGCTACTTAAAAGCTCGTCACTTTGAAGAGGGGCAAATGGTAGAAAAAGGGCAGCTCCTTTACTCTATCGAGCCATCTTCTTTTGAAGCCCAAGTCGCGAGTGCTAAAGCCGCACTTGCACAAGCTAAAGCGGCGCTAAAAAAAGCCGAATTAGATCATACTCGAGGTAAAAACTTGTTGCCTCGCGGTAGTATCTCTCAATCTGAGTTTGATGCTTTAACTGCGGCACTTCTTGGTGCGAGAGCAGAGCTAGAAGCGGCAAATGCTCAACTTAAACTTGCTGAAGTTAACCTTTCCTATACTCAAATCCGAGCACCTTTTAGCGGACGTATTAGTGATACCAAAGTGAGTACGGGTGATCTGGTTTCTCCGTCATCTGGCGTGCTGACAACTCTGGTGAGTTTAGATCCAGTTCATACCTCATTTAGTGTGAGTGAGCGTGAGCGTTTAGCTATGGGTATGGATCAAGTAAAAGGTGATGGCTCGGCTGAATCAAACCGCGTTGAAGTTCAGCTTGAACTGGAAAATGGACAGTTTTTTGAGCATCTTGGTAAGCTTGATTTCTTAGGTAATCGTATTGACACCAAAACGGGTACGATTGCTATGCGCGCGCTAGTGCCAAACCCAGAGCAGAAGTTACTTCCGGGTCAACACATCAAAGTGAACTTGAGAGATAAGAACACGAAAGACGTTATTGTTATCCCACGACGTGCCGTACAGACTGACTTAGAAGGTGACTTTGTGATGGTGATGGCTGAGGGAAGTGTGGCAGAGCGTCGTAACGTCGAGCTTGGCCCTCAGGTTGAACAAGGCATTATCATTCGAGAAGGGCTCGATCAGGAAGATACGGTTATTACACAAGGCCTACAACGTGTGCGTAATGGTGTAGAAGTGCGCCTTCAAGCACCTGCTGAAGATAAGCAGTAGGGGGCACTATGTTAAGTCGTTTCTTTATTCAGAGACCTAAATTCGCGCTGGTTATTTCGATCATATTAACGCTAGCCGGCGCGATCTCACTGGCGATTTTGCCAGTGGCTGAGTACCCACAGATAAGCCCGCCATCAGTAAGCGTTTCGGCTTACTACACTGGCGCGAGTGCGGAAGTTGTCGAGCAGGCCATTGCGGACCCCATAGAGACCTCAGTCAACGGCGTTGAGGATATGATATACATGTCTTCAAAGAGCGCGAACGATGGCTCTTACAGCCTAAACGTCACGTTCGATGTTGGCACCGATCCAGATATGGCGCAAGTTAACGTGCAAAACCGCGTGTCACAGATTGAGTCAAAACTGCCTCAAGAAGTTCGCATGGTTGGTGTGACGGTGAAAAAGCGTTCACCTGACTTGCTGATGGTACTTAACTTCTATTCACCTGATGGCAAATACGATGATCAGTTCTTGATTAACTACATTAACTTGAATGTAAAAGATCAGTTGGCTCGTGCGAAAGGTATCAGTGAAGTTAACGTGATTGGTGGTGGCGAATACGCAATGCGTGTTTGGTTAGATCCTGAAAAAATGGCCAACCTTAAGCTAACCACGTCAGACGTATACGCCGCTTTGGCTGAACAGAACGTTCAAGTTGCGGCAGGGCGTGTAGGTGCAGCACCATACAACAATCCGCAAGAAGTTCAGTTTAACCTTGTGACCAAAGGTCGCTTGGAAAGCGTGAGTGAGTTTGAGAACGTAGTCCTTCGAGCTAATCCCAATGGCTCTACGGTTTATCTGAAAGATGTTGCTCGCGTTGAACTAGGCAAAAAGTTCTACGATGGTAACGGTAAGTTCCGTGGCCAGGACGCGTCAATCGTTGCGTTGTCTCTTCAATCGGATGCGAATGCGTTAGAAAGTGGTCAGGCCGTCATGGAGCTCCTTGAAGGCTTGAGCAAAAACTTCCCAGAGGGAATGGAATACGAGACCAGCTACGATACAACCGTGTTCGTATCTGAATCGATCAAAGGGGTAGTAAAAACACTGATTGAAGCGATTCTATTGGTGATTGCTGTAACTTACTTGTTCTTGGGTAGTGCGCGTGCAACGTTGATTCCTGTTGTCGCGATCCCCGTTTCTCTGATTGGTACGTTTGCCATCATGCAGGCAACGGGCTTCACCATTAATACGGTTACTTTGTTTGGCTTGATCCTTGCGATTGGTATCGTGGTGGACGATGCGATTCTGGTTATCGAAAACGTCGATACTACCATGGCGAAAGACCCAAGCATTTCACCGCGTAAAGCGACGTTGCTAGCGATGAAAGAAGTAACGGGACCAATCATCACGTCGACCTTGGTTCTACTTGCGGTATTCATACCCGTCGCCATGCTGCCAGGTATCACCGGTATCATGTATCGCCAGTTCGCTTTGACCATCTGTATTTCGGTTGTGATTTCATCCATCAATGCATTGACGCTGTCTCCAGCACTTTGTTCTCTGGTATTGAAGCAGGGTGGGGGCAATACCGCTAACTGGTTCCAGGCTTTCAACCGAGGCTTAGAGCGCATCACTACGCGTTATGGCCAGATCGCTGGTTTCTTGGTGAAGAAGTCTTTACTGCTCGTGACGTTCTTTATAGTTGCTATCGCAGCGGTCACTTTCTTTGCGAAAACCACCTCTACAGCGTTTGTTCCTCAAGAAGATAAAGGCATTTTGCTGGTTAACGTACAGCTACCAGATTCAGCCTCTTTATCACGTACTGAAGAAGTCACCAATGATTTAATGAAAATGATCGGTGAAGAACCTGGTGTGGATGGTGTGACGGTTGCGAACGGTTACTCGTTTATGACAGGCGCAGCAGCATCAAACGGTGCTTCTGTATTTATCAAATTGCATGACTGGGATACTCGTAACTCGCTGCAAGGAGAGCACTCTGCTAATGCTATCGCGGCACGTATTAACGGTCGAGCGGCGACAGAGCTACCTCAAGCGGTTGTTTTTGCGATGGGACCACCGGCGGTTCCTGGTATGGGCGCTGCGTCTGGTTTTGAGTTTGTGCTTGAAGACACGCTAGGGCGAAGTCGTACCGATTTGTCGATGGTCATGGGAGAAATGATCCAAGCGGCTAACCAAGCGCCTGAAATTGCCTACACGTTTAGCACGTTCCGCGCGAATGTTCCGCACTACTACGTTGATATCGATCGTGAGAAAGCGCAGCAATTAGGTATTTCGCTGTCGTCTATTTTCCAAACCTTGCAAGGCAACTTAGGTTCGCTTTATGTGAATGACTTCACCATGTTTGGTAAGAACTTCCGCGTAACCATGCAAGCTGATAGCCAGCACCGTAGCAGCATGGAAGATCTAGAGCGTTTCCATGTTCGTTCTTCGAACGGTGATATGGTTCCGTTAAGTACGCTAGTGAGCTACGAGCAAGTGTTTGAGCCTGATGTGGCGTGGCGTTACAACATGTACCGCAGTGCTATCATTCAAGGCCAACCAGCTCCGGGTTACTCTAGTGGTGATGCGATTGCCGCAATGGAACGCGTTGCTGCTGAAGTTCTTCCGCAAGGGTACACGTATGAATGGACAGGTATGGCTTATCAGGAAGTGCTCGCGGGTAACCAAGCCATTTATGCGTTTGCGCTGGCTTTGATCTTCATTTACTTGTTTATGGTGGCTCAGTATGAAAGTTGGAGTATTCCACTGGCTATTATTTTGGTGGTCCCAGTAGCCACGTTAGGTTCCTTCCTTGCGTTAAATCTAACTGGCACGCCGCTTAACTTGTATGCCCAAATTGGTCTTGTCTTGCTCATAGCCTTGGCGGCGAAAAACGCAATTTTGATTGTGGAGTTCGCCAAGCAAGAGCGTGAAGAAAAAGATGCTGATATCGATAGTGCAGCGGTTAAAGGAGGCACGTTACGTTTCCGCGCTGTGAATATGACATCTTGGTCATTTATCCTGGGTATCTTCCCGCTTATCTTTGCCGCTGGCGCGGGGCACGTGAGTCAAAACTCACTCGGCGTGTCGCTGATTGGTGGTCTATTGTGTGTGCTTCTAGCAGGTACATTCTTGATCCCAGGCTTCTACGCTCTGGTGCAAAGACAGCGTGAGAAAGTTCATGGCGGCAACACCAAGCTGGTTCCTCTTGATGATGAATAATCACATCCGAAGTGCGCAGTAAGCACGAAGTGACAATTGAAAAAAAGCCCGAAGCAATGATTGCTTCGGGCTTTCTATTTTGAAAAGGGTTATTTTAGCGCAGTTTTGAATTGTGCGACGGCTTCATCCATATCATGAGCTTGAGCAGAGACAGAGTTCACTTCATGCAAGCATTCCTGAGCGGATTGCATGTTATTCTCAGATATTGCGTTTAGCTCGGTGATTGAACCGCTAACTTGGTTCATCACGATACCTTGTTCTTCAATTGCTGAAGCTATGCGCTCCGAATTACCTTGAATTGAATGCATGTCAGTAATGATCTGTTGCAGGCTAGAATCCAGTTTTTCAGAAGCATTAAGTGTTTGTTGCCCTTGATCGTTACATTGATCAATATCAGCAACAACTGTAGACATTTGAGTTTGAATGTCTGCAACGACCCGCGTGATTTCCTCTGTGGATTGATGAGTTCGGCTAGCTAGGGCGCGTACTTCATCGGCGACAACTGCAAACCCGCGGCCTTGTTCGCCTGCTCGCGCGGCTTCAATTGCTGCGTTGAGAGCTAGTAGGTTGGTTTGCTCTGCTATTTCTTGGATGATGTTCACGGCACCACCAATTTTATCTACATGCTGATTCAGCGAGCCAATCGACTGCTGGCTGTTTGATAAAATCGTGGTTAGTTGACCGATGTTGGTTACCGTCGCCTCAACAACTCCTCGACCTTGTTCGGCATTATTCGCTGCCTGATGTACGCCTTCTACCGCAACTGATGTGCTTTCAGAGATTTCACCTATTGTGGCAACCATTTGCTGAACTGCCGTCGCCATTGATGCAGTGTGGTCAGTTTGAGTGTGGAATTGCTCCATAACGCCTTCTAACTCACGATGCATATTATCGGTACTTGCAGTGAGTTGCGCCGATTTTTCTTGGGTACTGCTAATTAGATGCTCAAGCTTATCCAATAGGTCATTGAGGTGATGACTGATATCAAATAGCTCGTCTTGACCTTTCAAATCAGATCGAAGTCCCATGTTGTTCGTTTCGCTGATACTTCGAATGGTGCCAAGTAAGCTATTCACTCGCGTATTGATTGAACGTGAAATTTGCCAAATCAATGCGAAAATAACGACTAAGATCAGAGCTGTAATGACCTGCTTGATGGTCGACATTTGTTCATCACGTTGTGCGGCAGCAGAGCTAAGGGCTGTGGAAAAGGTTTCAAATTGCTCTTCTACGGCATGAGATAATGCGCGAGTTTCACCGAGTAGGCCTTTGTCATAAGCAACCCCAACAACTTGCTTTTGGGCCGCCAATTGCTTACCTGTTTTGATAAGCTCCGGAGCATATTGCCCCTCAAGCAAGTCACTATTGAATAGTCCTGCTTTTACCGCAGAGTCAAAACGGACTAATGCCAATAACTGCTGGTGGTCTGAACGTTGTTTTGCTTCTAATAGTGCTTGTTCGTAACCAGCGAGAAGCCCACTCTTTGAATCAAGCCCGTATCGTTGGTAAGCGCTGACCAGATTCTGAAAGCCCCTTTGGTATGCGAGCAAGTCTTGCTTAAATTGTTGACTGGAAGGTAATTCATTACTCTTGAGTATGTTCGCAAGCTCTTTTTCTGTGTCTATAAACTTGTCAACATTGGCGTCAAACTTATTTAGATATTTGTCATTACTACGTAGTAGGAAATCTTTTTCATTTCTGCGTAAGTTTAGTAAGCGTATTTCTAGATCACCAACGAGTTTGATGGCGTGATTAAGGTCATTGCTCTTATTTTCAAAATGGGATGACGTACCCAAAAGGGCCACGATGCCTAAAATGGCGATAACTCCGAGGAAGTAGAGTTTTTGCCTAATAGTCATATTGTTGTTTCCTGAATAAGTAACTAAAAAGAGAAATCCAATGAGATTTCCAAGGGCTAGCAAACGTTGTTCAACTAACATGTCGAGAACACGACATGCACTAATACAGCACTTTTTTACGTTGCTGTTTTTTCGCTCCGTGCTTGTTTTTTGTATCAAGTCGTCGGCGTTGAGAAGCGCGGGTTGGTTTCGTTTTAATACGCTTCTTCTCCTGTAAAGCGGCAGCTTTTATCAATGCTTGAAGCCGATTTAGGGCGTCTTCCTTATTTTGTTCTTGTGTCCGAAATTGTTGCGCTTTGATGATGATCACGCCATCTTTACTTATACGACTATCAGAAAGTGCAAGTAATCGCTCTTTGTAAAAGTCAGGTAAGCTTGAATGCCGGATATCAAAGCGCAGGTGTATAGCGGACGCTACCTTGTTAACGTTCTGGCCACCATTTCCTTGAGCTCTAATTGGGGATAATTGAATTTCCCACTCTTGAATTGTGACGGAGTTCGAAATTTTGAGCATGATAAGTAAATGCCGGTAAGGACGATTGAAAGAGCTGATAAATTAACATTACAGATGCACAAATAGAAGAAAAGACATGAGCACGATTGATTTTAGACCCTATGAGGGATTCATATTTGATATGGATGGTACTCTAATCGATACCATGCCAGCCCACTTGGCAGCTTGGCAAGCAACTGCTGAGCGTTTTGATTTTCCGTTTTGCCAGGAATGGTTTCACAGTTTGGGAGGGATGCCGAGCTTTAAAATTGTTGAGGAACTAAATCGTGTGCATGAGCTTTCGTTAGATCCTAAAACTGTCGCGACATTTAAAATGGAAACATTCGCTGCTATGGAGCTTCATGGTGACGTTATTCCTTGCACGAACATCGTGTTAGAGGAATATTTAGGCCATAAGAAAATTGCAGTCGGGACTGGCAGCCAACGAGAAAGTGCCATGCGCTTATTAAGTCATGCAGGTTTATTAGACAAGTTGGATGTTGTAGTAACCGCGAGTGATGTAGAGAACCATAAACCCTTTCCAGATACCTTTTTGGTGGCCGCGGAACAACTCGACTTGGAGGCGTCACAGTGTCTTGTGTTCGAGGATACTGAGCTGGGGAAGCGAGCGGCGCATGCAGCTGGTATGGATTGCGTTATGGTGCAAGATAATGAGTTGATCTTTTTCCCAAAACCATAGTGGCAATATCCCTTAATATGAGATCAAAACGGGGTGCAAATGCACCCCATTAATTTTTACCACATCATCGATCATGAATCATAGATGCTTATTCAGGCTGAACTAGCTCTTGGTATTCAAATGAAGGTACCACAACTTCTACGCGACGGTTTTTCTCACGACCTTCGCGAGTGCTGTTGTCAGCAACTGGGTTTTCTTCACCCATACCTTTAACTGTCAAACGATCTGAACCAATGCCAGCTGCGGTTAGGTAATCAGCAACAGATTGAGCACGACGCTCAGACAGTTTTTGGTTGTATGCCGCAGGGCCTGAGCTATCCGTGTAACCAGTAATCTCTACTTGAGCTTGAGGATATTCGTTCAAGAATGAAACAAAGTTGTCCAGACGTTCAGAAACGGAATCTGTTAACTTAGCACTATCGAATTCAAACGTACCTGTACCGTACTCTTCTTTGTGCACCTTGCTCATCATCACTGGCTCTGGATCTGGCTCGATCACTTCTTCCGTTACAACTGCTGCAACAACTGGAGCTGCTGCGAATTTGTAGTTAACACCGATACCAAAGAAGTTAGCATCCATGTCGTCCCACACGTCGTCAGACATGTCTTGGTAGCGTTGGTATTCAGCGCGAACACTCCAGTTTCTATCGATCGAGTATTCAGCCCCCAAAGAACCTGTTGGGACAAAGTCTGTTTCGTCATCAGACATCATGTAAGCACCACCGATCTTAGCAAACAGATTCCAAGAGTCGTTTAAGTGCCAGTTGAATTTAGGTGCAAGTGTTAAAGCCGTTAGATTGCCGTCAATCGTATTAACCGTGTTAGCCCCTGACATCGAGTTAGCTTTGTAGTCGCCTAAGAAGTCTACGCCGTACTCTAGCCCAATGATATCGGTAAAGTCATAACCGATATGTAGTCCTGCACCGAACGCTTCATCATCACAAGGGCTATTTAGATAGCAAGCGTCGTCAAGTGTAGTCATGCCCACTTTGCCCCCGATGTACATTTCAGCTTGAGCAGAGTTTAAAAGCGCGCTACTACCAGCTACCACTGCTGCTACTGCAATTGCTACTTTGTTCATAATGTTTCCTTGTATTGATTGCATATTAACTTCTACTTCGTTTTATCAAAAAATTAGAAAAAACCAGCGTTTATAAGAAATTAGTTTAATATTCTAATCATTTCATATCAAGCAACAATATATTTGAACTTGATCAACATTTACTACCCAAAAATACCTCACAAACTTCTGATATTTCTTACATTGTAGTAAAGATTTTTTGGTGCATAAGAAAATTGATGATTATTTTGAACTTTTTTTCGTAAACTTTACTTTACATTGTGCGCGGTGGTTAACAGGTGGTTTTTATTTGCATTTATTTGCAAAAACTGATTGCAAGTCTACGTCTAAGCCGATAAGTTACTTAAACGCTAGACAGAAAATGACCACAGCCCTTGATGCTGCTCGCTTTGTGAACAATGTTGCAATGAGTTCAGTTGGTAAAAATGGGGTCGGAAATAAAACCAGGAAGTAGAAGTAATGTTTCAAACTGATGATGTAAGAATAAATAGAGTAAAAGAGTTATTGCCACCTGTTGCAGTATTAGAGAAGTTCCCAGCGACTGAAACCGCTTCTTCGACCACTTTTGATTGCCGTAACGCCATTCACAATATTCTTGAAGGAAAAGACGATCGATTACTCGTGATCGTTGGCCCGTGTTCTATTCACGATCCGGCTGCCGCGGTTGAGTACGGTAAAAAGCTAAAAGTATTACGTGATGAACTGGGCGAGCAGCTTGAGGTTGTTATGCGAGTTTATTTTGAAAAGCCGCGTACGACCGTTGGTTGGAAAGGCCTTATCAATGACCCTTACTTAAATGACACCTATAAGCTAAATGATGGTCTACGTATCGGACGTAAACTTCTTCTTGATCTAACCGATATGGGCTTGCCAACGGCAAGTGAATTCTTAGATATGATCACACCTCAGTACGTGGCGGATTTGATCAGTTGGGGCGCTATCGGTGCTCGTACGACAGAATCTCAGGTTCACCGCGAGCTAGCTTCTGGTCTTTCTTGTCCTGTAGGTTTCAAAAACGGTACAGACGGGAATATTAAAATAGCGAGCGACGCGATTCGTTCTGCAAGCGCTTCCCATCACTTCCTTTCAGTAACAAAATACGGTCATTCCGCGATCGTAGAAACCGCTGGTAATCCAGACTGCCATATTATTCTACGTGGCGGTAAAGAACCAAACTACAGTGCAGCACATGTAGCTCAAATTAAAGATGAGCTGGACACCGCAGGTCTGCCGAAAAAAGTGATGATTGATTTTAGCCATGCTAACAGCTCGAAGCAGTTCAAGCGTCAAATGCTGGTGTCTGATGATGTATCCGAACAAATCTCTGCTGGCGAAGAAGCCATTTTTGGTGTGATGATCGAGTCTCATTTAGTTGAAGGTCGCCAAGACTTAGTGGATGGCAAAGCAGCCACTTATGGTCAGTCGATTACTGATGCATGTATTGGTTGGGAAGATACGAAAACGGTACTTCGTCAGCTTTCTGATGCAGTAAAAGCGCGCCGCAACAAGTAAGCTCAACAGAAAAACTTTTTAAAAGCGAAAAGTGAATAGTGAAGAGCCAGAGGTACTATGCCTCTGGCTCTTTTTGTTGAGAATTACTCTCATATCTTTCTATTGTTTCTGCTTTCCTATATGTTATCTGTATACGTTGTAACCAAAAGGAATTTGGAATTGAATCGTAATGTATGGCTTCTATCCCTCTGCCAAGCCTTATTAATGACAGGGAATATTTTACTCATATCTGTTATTGCCCTTATTGGCAAAACACTTGCGCCGTCATCAAGTTTTATCACATTACCAGTTGCACTGCAGTTTTTGGGACTGATGGCCGCGACAATTCCTGCGTCGCTAATTATGGGCAAGTTAGGGCGTCGCCTTGGTTTTAGCCTTGGTAATGTCATTGGCATTTTGGGTGCTAGTCTAGCGACGTATGCATTAAGTCAACAAAACTTCTATCTGTTCTGCATGTCTACGTTTTTGCTTGGTGTTGGTATAGGTTTCGGTACTCTATACAGGTTTGCTGCCATTGAAGTGTGTGAAGAGTCGGCAAGGCATAGGGCGATTTCGATATCTATGGCGGGTGGGGTGTTAGCGGCGATCCTTGGGCCTAATCTGGCCGTGTACTCGCAGCAGTGGTCAGATGATGGCTTATACATTAGTGCATTTGCTGTGCTTGTCGTGCTTTATATAACCGCGTTGGTTGTGCTACAAACCATTCGTTTTCCACCTGCACACACGCAGGCGCTACGCGCTAAGGCGGATAAGCTGAGACTGATTATTCGTCGACCTAATTTCATGCTGGCCGTTATCGCGGCAATGGTTGCGTACGCGGTGATGAACATTTTAATGACAGCAACTCCTTTAGCGATGATTGGTTGTGGCTTTGATTTTGATAAAGCGGCGGGAGTGATCGAATGGCACGTGTTGGGTATGTTTGCACCTGCGTTTGTCACGGGCCGTCTGATAGAGCGGTTTGGCGCTAAGAATATGATTTTGGCGGGTGGATTGCTATTTGTTGCTTGTATTGGAATTAATATACATGGAGTGTCTATCTGGCATTTTAGTCTTGCTTTAATCCTGTTAGGAATAGGTTGGAACTTTATGTTTATCGCAGCAACCGGGCTGTTTAGTCAAAGTTATGAAGCGAAAAACAGAAGCAAGGCTCAAGCGTTTAATGAATTCTTCGTGTTCAGTTGTGTCACCATCACCGCATTACTATCTGGTTGGCTTGAGTCTACCGTAGGTTGGCAGAATCTTAATTTGTATGTTCTTCCATTTGTGTTACTCGTTATCGCGATGTTTGCGTTAAAAACGAATAAAAAGCCAGAATCACAAACCGCTTAATTAAGGCTTAATATATAACCCGGCCGATCGTGTCGGGTTTGTTTATTAGCTCAAATCAACAATCTCTTCTTTATGTTTTTATCGATAATGTGAATTCCCACAATAAAAATGTCGATTTGATAAGACTTTTTTATCTAACTTTTTGTAATAAAAATAAAAATCCTGTATATATCTTGCCGAAAATCAATAAAAACTAAAGAAGTTTCGTCTATGTCAGCCAATATTTCTCATAAAGCTCAAGAAACTCTCGTGAGGGAGTCTGAGGAACTCGTCTCAACAACGAACTTACAAGGTGTTATTACATATTGTAATGAAGCCTTTTGCCGCGTTGCTGAATACACTCACGAAGAACTTGTCGGTCAGAACCACAATATAGTTCGTCATAATGATATGCCTAAAGCCGCTTTCGGTGACATGTGGGCACGCCTTAAACAAGGTAAAGCCTGGCGTGGAATGGTTAAGAATGCCACTAAGTCTGGCGGTTACTATTGGGTTGATGCTTATGTCACCCCTATCTACGAAGACAACCATGTTGTTGGGTATCAATCAGTGCGCGTGAAACCAAAGCGAGAGTGGGTTGATATTGCGACAAAAGCCTACAAAAGCATGCGTGCTGCAGAGAAGTCTGGTCGAACTTGGTCGTTGAAAATCAATGAAACCATTCGCTATGCGATTCTACTTGGTGCACTAACCGCACCTGCAACCGCATATGCGTTGTCTGTTGAAGGGCCGTTGGCTTGGCTTGCAAGTGCGTTACCTGCAAGTGTTCTGGCTCTGTTATTCCGCCAAGAGTTAATTGATACACCTCAGCAACTTAAAAAGTTACAAAAGCAATATGACAGCGTAAGTCGCTTGATCTATTCCGGTAACACGGCATTTTCGATTGCCGATTTCCATATCAAAATGCTATCCGCAAGAATTCGAACCGTGTTAGGAAGAATGACTGATTCCGCATTGCCTTTGCAGCATTGTGCCGAAGAGCTTAGTCAAACAACGGCAGAAGTCTCGGCTGCATTAAATCAGCAAAATACCGATATTCATCGTGTGCGAGATGCTACCCAAGAGGTGGAGTTGTCGGCAAATTCGGTTTCTTCGAGTACCAATGATGCCCATATGTTGATTGATGATACATTGAAGTCATGCTTGATGGCGAAGGAGACCATCGATCAAACGCACACCAATCTAGCGCAATTAAGCCTTCAAGCTGAAAAAGCGACGGAAACGACGTATCAACTGAGTGATCAGGCACAGAAGGTGAACCATTTGATGGAAGAGATTGGTGGGATCGCAGAGCAAACCAATTTACTGGCACTCAACGCGGCGATTGAAGCGGCAAGAGCAGGGGAGCAAGGTCGTGGTTTTGCTGTTGTAGCTGATGAGGTCCGCGCGCTTTCTGGGCGAACATCCAATGCAACTGAACAAATCCAAGCCTCTATCTCCACTATGTTGGCAACGATTCAAAGTTGGCAGAAAGATATTCTGGCAAACAAAGAGCAAACCGATGCCTGTTCTCAAGTAGCAGAACAAAGTGCGTTGCGTTTGTCTGAAGTTGAACAGATGATGCAAACCATGAGTGGGCTGATGGTTGATGTAGCAGAAGCGGCGAATAACCAGTTAAAGCTATCTAGTGATGTAAACCAGCACATTCATTCTATCGCTTCGACCGCAGAACAAAACTTGGCAGCAACACATTCAGTTGAACAAAACAGCCGACAGTTGAAAGACCAAGTACAAGATTTCTATCAGCTCGCACTTCGATTTGAAGACAAATAGTCGTAACGTAAGTTGTGATGTTTATGTCCTGGCTGCGTTTATACGAATAGGAGCCAGATAAAAGAAAGCCCCGCCATTGCTGGTGGGGCTTTTCAGTTTTCACATTCGCAATAGAGAAAACTGACTATCTTTTTACTGCAATTACGCGAGCAGCTCTTTTGCTGTGTTCACTACGTTTTCAGTCGTGAAACCAAACATTTTGAATAGTTCGCCAGCTGGTGCAGATTCACCGAATGAAGTCATACCGATGATGCGACCGTCGAAGCCTACGTACTTGTACCAGAAGTCAGCAATACCTGCTTCAATTGCGATACGTGCTGTTACGTCTGATGGCAGTACAGCTTCACGGTAAGCGGCGTCTTGTTTGTCAAATGCATCTGTTGATGGCATTGAAACAACGCGTACTTTCTTACCTTCAGCAGTTAGCTGTGCTGCTGCTTCTACTGCTAGTTCAACTTCAGAACCTGTTGCGATAAGGATTAGCTCAGGCTTGCCTTCGCAATCTTTCAGAATGTAAGCACCTTTCGCGATGTCTGCTACTTGTTCTGCTGTGCGCTCTTGTTGCGCAAGGTTTTGACGAGAGAAGATAAGTGCTGTCGGTGCATCTTTACGTTCAATCGCTAGTTTCCAAGCTACAGCGGACTCAACTTGGTCACATGGACGCCATGTGCTCATGTTTGGTGTTAGGCGTAGCGATGCCATTTGCTCAACTGGTTGGTGAGTTGGACCATCTTCGCCAAGACCGATAGAGTCATGCGTGTACACTTGGATGTTCTGAATTTTCATCAGCGCAGCCATACGCATTGCGTTACGTGCGTACTCCATGAACATTAGGAATGTTGCGCCGTAAGGAACGAAACCACCGTGTAGCGCGATACCGTTCATGATCGCTGTCATACCGAATTCACGTACGCCGTAGTGGATGTAGTTACCAGAGAAGTCGCTTGCTTCTAGAGACTTAGAACCAGACCACATGGTTAGGTTAGAAGGTGCTAGGTCAGCAGAGCCACCCATGAACTCTGGTAGTAGAGCACCAAATGCTTCTAGAGCATTTTGAGACGCTTTACGTGATGCAATGTTTGCTGGGTTAGCTTGAAGATCAGCAATGATTTGGCTTGCTTTCTCTTCCCACTGTGCAGGAAGCTCACCGTTTACGCGGCGTTTAAATTCAGCTGCCAGCTCAGGGTACGCTGCTTCATAAGCTGCAAATTTCTCGTTCCACGCTGCTTCCTTAGCTGCGCCTGTTTCTTTCGCTGACCATTCTGCGTAGACTTCTTGCGGAATTTCAAAAGGACCGTGCTCCCAACCTAGTTCTTTGCGTGTTGCTGCGATTTCTTCTGCACCTAGTGGCGCACCGTGACAATCGTGTGAACCAGATTTGTTTGGTGAACCAAAACCGATGATAGTCTTAGTACAGATAAGTGTAGGACGTGGATCCGCTTTCGCCGCTTCAATTGCTGCGTTGATTGCGTCAGCATCGTGACCATCGACTGCAGGGATTACGTGCCAACCGTAAGCTTCGAAACGCTTAGGTGTGTCGTCAGAGAACCAACCTTCAACGTGACCGTCGATAGAGATGCCGTTGTCATCCCAGAACGCGATCAGCTTGCCTAGACCTAGAGTACCTGCAAGAGAGCATGCCTCGTGCGAAATACCTTCCATCAGACAGCCGTCGCCCATGAACACGTAAGTGAAGTGGTCAACGATGTCGTGGCCTTCTTTGTTGAATTGCGCTGCTAGCGCTTTTTCAGCTAGAGCCATACCAACCGCGTTAGTGATGCCTTGACCTAGTGGGCCCGTTGTGGTCTCGATTCCTGGCGCGTAACCGTACTCTGGGTGACCAGGAGTTTTAGAGTGAAGCTGACGGAAGTTTTTCAGATCGTCGATAGACAACTCGTAACCTGCAAGGTGCAGTAGAGAGTAAATCAGCATTGAGCCGTGGCCGTTAGACAGTACGAAACGGTCGCGGTCTGCCCACTCAGGGTTTGATGGGTTGTGGTTTAGATGAGAGCGCCAAAGAACTTCAGCGATGTCAGCCATACCCATAGGTGCACCTGGGTGACCAGAGTTAGCTTGTTGAACACCATCCATGCTTAGCGCACGGATTGCATTTGCTAGATGTTTACGATCCATAGTGATTACTTCTCGATATTTGATTTAAATAGAGGGAACTCGCCGAAACAAGTTCAAATAGAATTTTTTGAAAATAGTGCTGATGGTAAAAGCGAGTAGACGGGCTACTCGCTTTTGGTAAGCAATTAAAGCTTAGCTTCGATCATCGCTTCTAGTTTGCCTTGGTCAACGGCGAAGTTGCGGATACCTTCAGCCAGCTTCTCAACAGCCATTGGGTCTTGGTTATGTTCCCATAGGAACTCTGCATGAGTCATTGGTGCTGGACGCTCAGCTGCGCCTTTAGAATCAACTAGTTTCTCAACTACTTCACCTTCAGCTGCTTCTAGTTCTGCAAGTAGAGCAGGAGCGATAGTTAGACGGTCACAACCAGCTAGTTCTAAGATCTCACCGATATTACGGAAGCTTGCGCCCATAACTACAGTTTTGTAGCCGTATTCTTTGTAGTAGTTGTAGATCTTAGTTACAGATAGTACGCCTGGATCTTCTTGAGCTTCGAAGTCACGGCCTTCTTTCGCTTTGTACCAGTCCATGATACGACCAACGAATGGCGAGATTAGGAACACTCCCGCTTCTGCACAAGCACGTGCTTGAGCGAACGAGAATAGAAGCGTTAGGTTACAGTTGATGCCTTCTTTTTCTAGGATCTCAGCTGCGCGAATGCCTTCCCAAGTTGAAGCCAGTTTGATAAGGATACGGTCGTTAGTGATGCCAGCATCGTTGTACATTTTCACTAGTTGACGAGCTTTCGCTACGCTGCCTTCCATATCGTAAGATAGACGAGCGTCTACTTCTGTAGAGATACGACCTGGGATAGTTTTTAGGATTTCTTTACCGATGTTTACTGCAAGCATGTCACAAGTGTCTTGAACTTGTTGAGCTTTGTCGTTGCTCTGTGCTTTAGCGTATTCGATTGAAGCATCGATTAGAGGTGCGTACTCTGCGATTTGAGCGGCTTTAAGGATAAGAGAAGGGTTAGTTGTTGCGTCTTCTGGCTGATACTTTTTAATTGCATCAATTTCGCCAGTGTCTGCTACTACAGTCGTTAGTTTACGAAGTTGCTCTAACTTGTTGCTCATAATCGATCATCCTATTTAAATGGGCTTAAGCGTGATTTTTGTTATCACGGCTTGTGCATTTGCAAGCGAGTTAGCTAACCGTCTCATCGCATTTAATGAGACATCTGCTCAGCCAACTACGGAAAATTTCGTTACCGATCAAATGCTATGAACATTTGATCGATAGCTGAGTAAATGATGTGTCCATATTTATCCTATCTATGCTGAAAGTCAATCGCTGAAATGGACTTATAGTGAACTTCATCAACGTTTTTTTACTGTGTGTTTAGTGGTTAACCCAAATAAACGTTTGCCCTTATTGTTCAAAGCTTGAGCGTTGTCCAAGAGGGTAAAAAATTGTAGTGAGAAAATGTTATTGCGATGAGCAAATGTAGCGTTTAAATTGATAAAGAACATATGCTAAGTCAATGAGCATATGTTCACTTATTGCATACAATATCGATCCTCTTAAAGGGCGAGAGAAACCATGAGCAGTTCTAATCAAGATATTTCCATTGAAAACACGGATTTGTTGACAGAGATTTCCGTCGCGTATTATCAAGACGGTGCGACTCAGGAAGAGATATCGAGAAAATTTGCCATATCACGCGCAAAGGTCGGGCGAATGCTCAAGCAGGCGCGTGATGAAGGCATTGTTGAAATTACCGTTAAATACCATCCGGTGTTCAGCGCCAAGATCGAACAACGTTTGATCGAGCGATTCGGCGTTAAGCGCGCGCTTGTTGCTCTTGATCAACCGAATGAAGAAGCGCAACGACTACAGGTATCGGGATTGGTGTCCAATTATCTCACTAGCACGCTCAAAAACGGCATGGTGGTGACGGTCGGACAAGGGCGCAACGTGTCGTCTGTCGCTCACCATATTGGTGTTATTACGCCGCGTGATTGTAAATTTGTGTGTGGCATTGGTGGTATTCATCCGCGTGGCGGTATGTATAACGCCGACCATATTTGTCGTCAGTTGGCGAAGAAATATGGGGGAACCTCTGAAACCCTTTATGCGCCGGCATACGCAGAAAATAGAGAACAGAAGTTGGCCTTCATGCAAAATGCAACCGTGAAACAAACGCTCGACCTAGCACGTAAAGCCGATGTCGCTTTGGTTGGTATTGGTGACATGAGCGAAAACAGTTACATGGTCGACTTAGGTTGGTTTACGCCTGATGAAGTGGTTCAGTCGAGACTTCAACAAGGTGTGGTAGGGGATTTTGCAGGTTATGACTTCTTTGATATTCACGGTAATGTAGCGAACACGGTAATGAGTGACCGAGTAATTGGACTTGGTATTGAAGAGTTTCGGCCGATCTCGGAAGTCATTGCGATCGCAGCTGAGAACAGCAAGCCACTCGCTCTACTCGGAGCATTAAGAACTGGAGCGATAGACGTGATCGCCACGAGCGTTAGCAACGCATTAACCGTGCTCAACTTAGATGAGCAAATGCACGGCAACGCGACATCTGAACGCTAACGGAAATAGTCGGCTTTTGATGTAGTCAGGCTATGAGGGGTGACAAATCACTCATAGCCAGTTTCTATTTCGAAATGACAAGTTTGGTTTAGAAGCTGCGTTTAGTTTATTGGAACACATCATCTTTAGATAAACGTAAGATACTTTGTTAAACAGACACTTGTCTTAACACTCGATAGGTAGAGAGTGGTCTGCACCCCATTCGGTCCAAGAACCGTCGTACACCGACAGGTTGTCTAGACCAATTTGATACGCCGCGAGTAATAAAATGCATGCGGTTACACCGGAACCGCAACTAAAAATAATCGAATTGTCACTATCTATCGTTAGTGCGCTAAATATCTGTTGCAACTCTGAGTTTGGTTTAATGTGACCGTTGGTCAAGAGTTCTTGAAACGGTAAGCAAACCGAATTTGGGATGTGCCCACTACGTAGACCTTCTCGTGGCTCAGGCACTTCACCAAGGAATCGTGCTTTGGCTCTGGCATCGATGATGTTGGCACTTTTATTGGTTGAATGAGCAAGAACATCTTGTGCACTCAAAAAGGCATTTTGGTTGAGCTTACCTGCAAAGTTACCTTCTTCGCTTGGTTGCGATAGGGTACTTTCAACAGGGAATCCGGCTTCAACCCAAGCGGGAAGGCCGCCGTTTAAGACTCGAACATTATCATGTCCCATAGCTTTGAACATCCACCAAGCTCTTGGCGCGGCTAAAGTGCCAGAGTTGTCGTAAACCACAATCAAATCTTCGTTGTTCAAACCGAGTTGTTGCGCACTTTGGTTGAAGCCTTCTTCTGTTGGCATCATATGCGGCAGGGAAGAACCGGGTAAACAAAAGTCATTGTCGTAATCGAAGCGTAAAGTATTTGGAATCCACTTATCTTGAATCTTTTTGCCTTCAGAAGGGATTTGAAACGCAATACTAGCGTCGAGGAGCTTGACGTTAGGTTGGCCGAGAAAGCTATTGAGTTCATCAGTACTAATCAGTGCTTGCATTGTCTTTAGTTTGCTAGGTGGATAATCTTACTGTTTTACAACAAAAAAATCGCATGTTCAAAAGAACGATGCGATTTTTAAGCTTGAGATTGAAGATTTATGATGAAAGGTCGCTTTCGCCATGCCTTCAATCTATCTAGTTACATGGTCCAAGTGTTGTCTCCAGAAGTAATCACTTTCTGAATTGGGTCACTGCCGTCATAGAACCAAATTTCAACAAGTAGGCTACCTTGGCTATCAGAAACATTAAAGTCGACGTTTGCTGTACCGTTGTTGAGTGGAACCGATGCGACTTTGCTTGGATATTTTGCATCGTAGTTACCTGAACTGTTCTCGACAAACTCTTTGTACACGCTTAGGTGTGCACGTTGTGAAGAGAAACCACTGATGTTTACATTGAGCGTACCCTCCGTCACTGGGTTGTAGCTAAAGCCATCCGGTACTACTAGGTCCTGCATGGTTGCATTTTCTACAGTTACGGTAGTCTCTTCTACGGTTGTTTCTTCCTGTTGGGTTGTGTCTTCCTCTGCAACGGTGGTTTGGGTTGGTGAAGGTGGTGTACTGTTACCACCTCCGCCGCCACCGCCACAAGCCGTTAGTGCTAATCCCATGATGATTGTGATAAGTGCTTTCATAATGTTATCTCCCTATGGAATGTAGCATTTGTTAGGTGTTGGAGCGGTGTGCCAATCTGTGCTTCGTTCGCCACCAGACTCAGCCCAAGTTTGGAATTGAGGGTATGCATCGACCATGTCTACACGCTCTAGCGGCCAATCCCAATCTTCTACTATCAACAGTGCCCAAGGTAAGTTGTTTGCTGTTTTGAAGTACACACCTTGCGCAGGGTCACTTGCATCGACGCCGACACCGAAGAGGTTTTGGTCATCAAACTGTTCTGTTGGTGCTTGGTCTGCTAAGTGAACTTCCCACTTACGCCCTGGTTGGAAAGTAATACCATCGCCATGGTAAGTGCCCGGTGTTGCAAAGATGAACGGGTCGTATGGCATGGCTTGAATTGCTGAACGGTCAGAGCCTTCAGTGAAGTACACATTCAAGGTAAAGGTGAGTGAAACGTTATCATCACAGCCAGACTCGGTACGGAAGTAGCTACAGCTGCTCGCCGCGTGTGTGCTTAAGTCTTCACTGATGATGAAAATGGCTTCATCAGAAATACTTTCCAAGCCATTAGATGCTTGTTCTACACCATTGAAGGAGAGCGTTGTTAGTCCGTTTTCAATCGAGCTTCTTAAAACACCCGGTAGTCGGATTGCGAAGCCATTTTTGTAACTTGCGCCGTAAGCCGCTAGGTCACCAGTAATTTGAATATTCTCAACATGACCAGCAAGACTGGTTTCAGTGATGCGGAATTTCACGACCACATCGTTCATATCGTAGTCTGCGGTGTATGGCCAGTTATCTTCGTAAGCGACGGTGGCGTAATCTTCTGCACTCGGGAAATATTCCACTGAGTAGCCATTACCAGTGATGGTAATTGGGTAATCTTCCACCTCACCAGATGTCGAACCACCATCGTAGTTTAATCCGGTTTGTTGGCTAAAGCGGAATCGGCTCCAGCTAGACCCTTCCGTTGCAGCGGTTGAAACGACAAACGGTAGGGGATTATTACCCGCAGACAGTAGTTGGTCAGTAAAGACTTGTTCGCCTTCATCATTAAAGTCACCATCGCGGTTCCAGTCAAACCATGCTGATAGGTAGCCAGAAGTGGAAGCCGTCACATTCACAATTGAACTTAAGCCTGGGTCAAGTGCGGATACAAAACCAACACCATCTTCATCAGCGGTGCCAACAGAGTTGTCGTTTGCTTGACCGTCGGCATCACCATCTGGCGCGACAGAACCAAGCCAAGTTACACCGTCCACCTCGTGGCGAGGACCATTTGACGCAAGTGTTGTGTGGTAGCTGTCTGGAGCATCACCAAAATCGATTGGCTCGTCTTCGTCAATCACTGGAGCATTTGCACAACGTGCGCCATCATTTTGGCTTGAGCTTGGACCGTTAGACACAAACTCAACCGCAGGAACGATACCTGCTGCGATATTGGCTGCGTTACCTTCCGAAAGGTCAACGCGATAGATTTTGCCATCTTGGTTACGTGACACGTAGTAGTTTCCGTTTACATCGAAGTAGCCAGCACCAAATGTGCCTAACTCGCCAGTGTCGCCTATCGCAGTCGTATTACCATTCGATGGGTTGAACTGGTACAGCACTCCAGAGTTATTGTCGATGCCGTAAAGGGAACCGTCGCCTGGATGGAATGCAAAGTCGGTTAGGTTCACAGTCGCTGTTGAACTAATTTTCACGATGCTCAATGTCGCATTTGGATCAGAATCGAGCGGAGAAAGGTCAATGGAGAAAAGTCCTTTGCCTTTGCGGTACAAGTAGTAGACGTGGTTGTAAACGTCACCTACGTAAAAGGTGTGGTCGGTTGGAAGACCCGAAACATTAAGCGTCTCTGCTTGGAAGTCTTGACCAAGACGAACAATCTTTTTGTTTGTGGTGTCGTAGCCGTAGATATAACGGTCAGTGAAGTTAAAGCCTACACCGTTGATGCCCGAAGCCAAACCTGTGTCGTCCTCTAAAAGAGTCGTAGAACCTGTAACCAAATTGACGCCATAGATTTGAACCGGGGTTGATTGGAATAGGTATGCTTTGCTTGGGCATGTGTCAAATGGCGCCGCTTGTGCATAAGCGCTCGCTATTAGAGACCCAAGTAGTAGTGATGTCCTTTTCATAATTCGCCCTCTCATTGGTTCGTGATATATGCAATGAAAGGAATGTGCCAACTTTTAAGTGGTTGAATTTTATGGATTTAATATTTGTAAGGAGAAGGGTTTTAAATCTGATTGTCAAAATGAGAAAAAAGCCCAACATCGAGTTGGGCTTTTTGGGAATGATTAGAGGTTTAGAGCTAACTACAAACCGGACAGGTGGGCATTTTCATCAGATTCATTTCTCGCCAAGACATGCTGAGCGCATCCAAAATCAGAATTTTGCCTTTCTTTGGTTGGCCGTAATCAGCAATCACTTTAATCGCCTCCATCGCCTGTACTGCGCCAACAATACCCACAACAGGAGCCATGACTCCGGCTTCGACACAACTTAACGCACCGCTGCCGAAGAGGGCACTTAAGCACTGGTAACATGGTTGCGCTGGGTCATCATAAGTAAACACGCTCACTTGGCCTTCCATACGAATAGCCGCGCCTGAAATTAGCGGTGTTTTAGTCGCAAAACATAGGCGGTTAAGTTGATTGCGCGTATCGACGTTATCTGATGCATCAACAACAATTGTGTGCTGTTCGATCAAGCTTTTTAGCTCTGTATCATCAAGACGCTTTGCGATGGTATCTACAATGATGTGCGGGTTAAGCTCGCGTAGTGCATCGGCCGCTGATTCTACCTTCTTACGACCAATATCCGCATCGTGATGCAGTACTTGGCGCTGAAGGTTAGACAACTCGACGATATCATCATCAATCAGCGTGATTTTACCGACACCAGCAGTCGCCAAATATTGGCTTGATGCGCAGCCTAAACCGCCAGCACCAAGCATCAATACCGATGCTTGTTTGAGTGCTTCTTGTCCTTCAAAGTCAAACTGACGAAGAATGATTTGGCGGTTGTAACGCAGCATTTCCTGATCGGAAAGAATATCCACAACGTCTTCCTAGTAAAGGGTTGAGTTGAATAGTTGAACCTGAACCGTTTCGCCCACTTCAACTCGGCCGCGCTCACGTTCCAAGACAACAAAACAGTTCGCTAGGCTCATTGAGCGGAATGCGCCAGAGCTTTGGTTACCGGTTGTTTCAACCACAAACTTGCCATCTTCCAATGTGTAGATACCACGTTGGTAATCGGTACGACCTGGTGCTTTCTTAAAGGCGGTTTTGGTTGTTGCTGGAATAGACTCGGGTGCTTTCCATTCGGTATGGCCTGCAAGTTTTGCCAGCATTGGTTGAACAAGCACGTACATAGTGAGCACGGCAGAAACCGGGTTACCCGGCAGACCACAGAACCAAGCAGTGCTTAGCTTACCAAACGCGAAAGGTTTACCCGGCTTGATTGCTAGCTTCCAGAAACCGATTTCACCAAGCTCTTCAAGAATGTCTTTGGTGTAATCCGCTTCGCCTACACTGACACCGCCGGAGGTCACAACCACATCTGCCAATGTTTGCGCTTGTTCAAAGGTTGCTTTCAGAGTCTCTGGGCAATCTGGAATGATGCCAAGATCAACGGCTTCACAACCGAAGTTCTCGATAAGTGGTTTAATACCGTAACGGTTGCTGTCGTAGATCTGACCTTCGTCTAGCGGTTCGCCCAGTGGTTTAAGTTCATCACCAGTAGAGAAGAAAGCAACTTTGGGTTTACGCACTACTGTCACATGGCTTATACCAAGAGACGCAATCATCGGAATATCGCGAGGTGTCAAACGTGCACCTTTTGCCAGTACGATGTCGCCTTGCTTGATGTCGTCACCTGTTGGGCGGATGTTGTTTTGTGGCTTCACGTCGGTTTGGTTGAACTGAATGCCATCATCTGTCACTTCAGTGTTTTCTTGCATGATAACGGCATCACAACCCTGTGGGATTTTTGCGCCAGTCATGATGCGAACACAGGTACCTTGAGGCCATTCACCTTCAAAAGGTTGTCCTGCAAATGATTTACCTGCCAGAGGCAATACAGAAGATGACTCAAGATCTTGAATGCGAATAGCGTAGCCATCCATTGCTGAGTTATCGAATGGCGGTACGTGAATAGGAGACAAGATATCTTCTGCCAGTACAAAACCGAGTGCTTCAGCAAGTGGAAGAGAAAGCGTTGTTTGGATAGGTTTGATTCGCGATAGCATTTTGTCCATCGCTTCTTCAATTGGCATCAAGCCAGGTGCGTCGCAGCAGCCCATTGAGAAAATCCTGTGTTCTTTTGTTTTGTGGCAACTTTACCATAAAAAGGGGACCGAGTAAGAATGTCCACCTATAAAATATGGGTGTAATTATTCAAAAATCCGAGTATCCTTGTCAGCCATCCGAAAGGGGTAAAAAGCCCGCGGAGCTCAAGAAAATCAGCTCAGTACCTTCATCTGATGTGACTTGGTGTAAAGACACGAACTGAGCAACTCAAAGCGAAAAGTATGAATGCAATTTTGATTGGGTTTGTACGAAGGCTGAAGTAAAACAAAAGAGGAAGTGGAATGTCAGGTCTTAGCGAGTCAGCGAAGTTAGTAAAAGAAGCGCTAGAGCAACGCGGTTTGGAAACGCCAATGCGTCCAAACAACGTAAGTCGTGAAGAGAAGAAAGAGAAGATCGAACACCACATGCGTGAGATCTTAGGTCTGCTTCAACTTGACCTCACTGACGATAGCCTAGAAGAAACCCCTCACCGCATTGCTAAGATGTACGTTGACGAAATCTTCTCTGGTCTGGATTACTCCAACTTTCCTAAAATCACGGTGATTGAGAACAAGATGAACGTGAGCGAGATGGTTCGCGTGAAGGACATCACAGTGACCAGTACTTGTGAACACCACCTTGTGACCATCGATGGCAAGGCTGCTGTGGCTTACATTCCACGTGGCAAGATCATTGGCCTGTCAAAGATCAACCGTATCGTTCGCTTCTTTGCCCAGCGTCCACAAGTTCAAGAGCGTATGACTCAGCAAATTCTTGTTGCACTTCAAACGTTGCTTGAGTCCGATGATGTGGCAGTGACGATTGACGCAACACACTACTGCGTGAAATCTCGCGGTGTGATGGATGCAACCAGCGAAACCACGACAACAGCATTGGGCGGTATCTTCAAAAGCAACCCAGCAACGCGTGCCGAGTTTCTGCACGGTTTACGTTAGGTAACCAAGCACTATTCTAAGAGGATGGCAAACGCCATCCTTTTTTTATGCTTGTTTAGAAAATGACTTCATGATTTCTGGCCAATACATTTTGACGTAACCTGCCGATACCCAAACAACCAATACAGTCGCGATACTGAGCTCTAGAAAACCAAAGTCGTGCAGCCAGTGCCAGTGAGGGTGCGATTCGGCAAAAAAAGAGGTTAAGCGATGCATTGCGATAGCGCTGATCACGGAAGGAAAGGTTACTGCCGCGATAGAAGGTTGAAACTTCAAGCGAAGTAAGCGGAAGTAACATAAGTAGATCAATAAAGTCATAGTGATGGCGATCCCTGCCAATGCGCCTGTTAGTATCGGATCAGGTAAGGGAAAGTTCACCAAGTATGCTGCTAATGACAAGTTTACCGGCGCGGCCATAATCGCGAGGGTCGGTCTTGCTCGCCTTGGTAGAGAGCCGAAAAACACTAAGCGATACAACACGAGTGGCAGCATGAAGAAATAAATGCCGATGCACATCATCGCTAATGTTTCGGAGAATAAGTTGTGACCTAGTTGAGAACCGGCTAGTGAACTACTGATTAGCCCCACCGGATAAAGAAACCAACTCGGTACGATATTGGACATTTTGAAGTTCATTAGCTGAAAGCTAAAAAACAGCACCATCATAGTAAAATGCAGCAAAAGCGCCATAAACCAAAGTGGATAAGCGATGATAGGCGCTACAGCGGCAAGATAATCTGCAAGGATCAGTAACGCCATACTCATTGGTGCCATTAAACTACCACTCAGTGGGTGACGAATGTCGACCATGAATAATCGTGGATTCGCGGCATATTTTATGAGTGCAGGGGCGAGTAAAAGTGCGCCGAGTGACGCCAAAAATGGGCGTATCGGTTCACCAATCTCAGGAACATAGAGTGCCCAAGCTTGCCCTAAACCTATCATACCTAGTGCCAACGCGGCTTGAGACGGCGGGACACTATAAAACTGCACAAGTCTTCTCCAGTTCAAATCTACTCCATTTGATTTTTGCCTGAATGAAACGAAACATGACGATTTGGATGAAATGCTCTATTTAAGTAGCGAATACTAACAAGTATGGAGAGGGGTTTCTCATGAAAGGTGGTGAGCAAATATCAGAGAATGATAATTTTGTGAGTTTGGTATCGAATATTTGGGAAAAGATGTAAAAATGCAGAGTTTATCGCTCCAAACCCTTCGATAGTCTGGAGCGAAGTGATAACAAAGAGAATGTTATGTTGATTGATTCTCCGGTAGATCCTGCTGGCGTAACTTTTCGTTTTTGATTGTACGATGCAGCAGCTGGCTGTAAATAGGTTGTCCACCCAACAATTGAGCAATAATCACAGCGCCCAAACAAGTAATGATCAATGGCAGGATTAAGTAGTAGTTATTCGTCATTTCAATCACTAACAGAATACCAGTAATCGGTGCACGTACCGTTGCAGCAAACAGGGCACCCATGCCCGCAATCGCAAAAACACCAGGCTCGATATCAAGCGCAGGGAGCAAGACATCAGCACTTGCTCCGAACGCATAGCCAAATAAGGTTCCCAGAGCAAGCATAGGTGCAAAGATGCCTCCCGGCGCACCAGAACCAAAACAGAGCAGGGTTGTAATTACGCGACCAAAGAAAAGCAAAACTAAAATAGATACCGAGTAGTTACCGTTAGTAATGTCAGGAATAAGGCCGATACCACCACCAGTTAGTTGGGGTACGTACAAAAGAAGCAAACCAAACACGCCTCCCAGTAGCGAACCCACAATCAAGTAGCGCTTACGATCGTTTTTGTGAATTGCGACAAAACTGTCTTGTGCCACGGTAATCAGTTTATTGAAGATCACGCCAAACACGCCAAACAATGCGCCAAGCAATAAAAACAGCCATAGGGTTTGAAGCTCTGGCGACTGGTATTGCGGCATAGTGATAACGGCGTCTTGCCCGTTGATGGCGCGAAACACTATGTTCGCCATAATGGCAGAAATGATCACTGCGCGAATTGAGATCAAAGAGTAGCGAAACTGAGGTCGCATTTCCTCCACAACGAACATAATGCCTGCGAGTGGGGCATTAAAAGCCGCAGCCAAACCGCCAGCAGCACCAGAAGCGAGCAGGGAGTGGCGGGTATCGTCATCCTTTACGCGGAATATATCGGTCACCATTCGACCAACAGCGCCCCCCATTTGAACGGTTGGGCCTTCACGACCCAGCACCATACCTGAGCCAAGTGCGCCCATGCCGCCGAAGAATTTTACTGGTAGAACTCGCCACCAGCGCACTGGACGAATATTATCCATTGCCCCTTCGATTTCAGGAATACCAGAACCTGCCGCTTCTGGCGCAAAGCGGTGCACAAGAAAATAGCCAATAAAAGCTAAAAGTGCGCTAATGAGAACCGCTGCCAGCCACAACGGTAGAACATTACCAATTTCGCTTCTTAACCATTCTGTTCGTGTTTCAGAAACGAAATGAACGGCAAGCTCGAAATACGTACCGACAAAACCAGCCAACGTACCCACAATGGCGGCCATAATGAGAACAGAAAATGGTGTTGACCCTCGAGAGACAAACTGGTTAATCGCATCTTTCGGTACGTGCGCCAACACAGATTTCACAATTCTCTCGCGTTTGGTCATTAACAAGCTCTCCTGTTGCTGGGGGGAAGGGACGAAAGAAAGTATACGCTTCGCAGAGTCTAGACCTAATCAATAAAGATGCAATTTAGCTTTTCACTATTGAGTGTTCGAAGTGTCGCGATATTATTCATTCACTCAGATTGTGCTATTGCTCTCATAATTTAGGATAAAAAACTTGTTTTTTGAGAAAAATGAACCATGCTTTAATTGTAAAGCAACATGACTGCTTCAGAAGGAGGGATGTGAGGTTTTACACACAATTTGGATGGATTCAAACCCTACGGTAAGTCCTCGTTTTATGTTCGGGATGCATCAATAGACATCGCCGATTCGCACACTCACGATTGAGTAACGAGGTAGAGGCGCACGCACATGTGCGCCTTCTTAATTTCTGCGTTATAACTTTCATCACCATAACTTTCATCGCCACCTGCCACTATTTTTCTCTTGAACATTTTTTTGCAGTCAGTAATGTCTTGGTTCGATGTCAACCAACTAGAGCAGTGCATGCGCTTTTATCTTCGACTCTTACTTTCTTTATGTTGTTGTTCGGTAACGTTTCCGGCACTTTCAACGCCGAGCTGGTGGCAAGACACGTTGTCAGCAATGCCGTACTCCAATTTAAAAGAGCGTATAGAGACAAGGGGAAGCTGGTATCGCTGTGACGTGCAGCAGCAAGATGTTTCAACGTATATCAGCACATTTTGTTTGGACGATTTTTCGTACTATCAGCAGCATCTGTATGGTGAAGTTGTTTTGGGAAAGGACAGTGCTCAGTTCTCTTTTTTGACCGAATATCAATGGCAAAGTCTCAATGACTTAATCCTCAATTTAAGAAAAGACGGATTAGTTTTACGCAACATAACTATCGGACAAGAACACTATGACGTCGTTGAAGCGCTGGAAAACAAATCTTCTGAGCTTGTCGATAAAGAAGTTATCTTGTTGATAAACCGCTATCCGCAAGAAACGATTCGAAGCTTATTTTGGGTAAAACCGGACGAGTTTTCGTCGCCATCACCGTCTTTAAATGTGGAATTGCACAGCGATGGCGAAATTATCGATGTTAAAGTGACTCGTTTTTAGATTCTTTATGGAGAGATAGGAAGGTCGCCATCGCAGACTCGTCTAAAAATCCATCCGATTTTTTGTGCGCACGCAGGTATTGATAGCCAGCGATGAGCTTACGGTGCTGTTCTTCTGCCTCATCTGGCAACGGCTGATTCATAACGTGTTGAAATGCAAGTTTGTACGCATCCATATCTACGACTTCAGCGCGGCGATATAAATAACCACATCCGGTCGCTAACCATTCAAGAGAGCAGTTGGCTCGCATCGCAATTTGATTTGCTTTCGTTAGGCTCGGTTCACTGCCTTTTAAATATTTGCGTATTAAAGCTTCAGACACATCAACGCGTCGTGCAAATCCGCTGATGCTTTCTTCTCCGATCAAGGTGGCTAAGCGTTGGGCAAAAGACATATTTCGTACTCCAGTTCGAATTGCCAAAGTTTACCCGTTGAGCCGATGTGAAAACAAGACTACGATGAATGCAGATCAATTGAAGGAGAAAAACCATGGTTGCAAAAGTTGTGACTGCACCAAAAGGCCCTGAGTTCTCAGAGCTGGTCCAAGGATATTGGCGTGCAGTTGATTGGGGCATGACTGCTCAAGAGCGTTTGTCATTCCTCAAGCAACATATTGAGTTAGGCATTACCACGGTCGATCACGCAGACATATACGGTAATTACGAGTGTGAGAAGTTGTTTGGTGAAGCACTTGCTCTCGATAAGAGTGTGCGAGAGCAGATTCAGATCGTCACAAAGTGTGATATCAATCTGTGCGGAGATAAAACACCAGAGCGTAAGATCAATCACTACGATACAAGTTCCGCTCACATCTACCAATCGGTGAATAACTCGCTTGAACGTTTGAATGTGGATGAAATCGATGTACTTTTAATTCATCGTCCTGACGTGTTAATGGATGCAGACGAGGTTGCAGAAGCATTTTCTGAGCTTCATAAAGTCGGCAAAGTGAAGCACTTTGGCGTGTCTAACTTCACTCCACGCCAGTTTGAACTGCTGCAATCTCGCTTAGGTAAGCCGTTGGTTACTAACCAAGTGGAAATCAACCCACTTAACTTTGAGGTTGCACACGATGGAACGCTTGATCAAATGCAAATGTTGCGCACGCGACCAATGGCTTGGTCTTGCCTCGGTGGTGGTTCAATTTTTAGTGGTGACAGTGAGCAAGCTGTTCGTGTCCGTAACGAATTAGAAGCAATTCGTGAAGAAGTGGGCGCAGCGAGTATTGATCAAGTAATTTATGCCTGGGTACGTCGTTTGCCATCTAACCCTATTCCAATCATTGGCTCTGGTAAAATCGAGCGTGTGCAAACTGCAGTTAATGCATTGAACATCGAACTTACTCGAGAGCAATGGTATCGCGTATGGGTGGCTTCTAAAGGCCATGGTGTGCCATAGAATTGATATCTTATCGATGAAATTATTATTAAAGGCATCCTCTAGCAGGGTGCCTTTTTAGTTTTAGCGCGTTACTGTTTACCCATTATGGAAATGGAAAGAATGAAATTCGAGCAAAAATGGGCTTTGGATGTTAGCTGCAACTTTTTGCTTACTTTTGGTGGAGGAGTTTTACCCATGTTTGTTTTATGTCACTAAACAGCGAATGTGATGCTTGCTTTTTAGTCATTTTGTTCACTCATTCATTCATATTGCGTATGCTTATTGAATAATAAAGAAATAAAAAACTCGTCAGTTTTCTCGTATTACATGCTGTAACAATCTGTTAGACTCCGGCGCAGATTGTGGAATATAAAAAGGTGATTGAATGTCTTTTCCCGTACTCATCTGTGATGATTCAGCGTTAGCACGCAAACAGATGGCGAGATCACTACCAGCCACATTGAATGCCGATATTACGTTTGCTATCCACGGAAAAAACGCGCTAGAAGAACTCGAAAAAAACGAGTTTAAATTGATGTTTCTTGATTTGACCATGCCAGAAATGGATGGCTTTGAAACACTAGAGCACATGCAACGGTTGGGGGATAAAACTCCGGTGGTTGTGGTGTCGGGGGATATCCAACCTAAAGCGAAAGAGCGCGTGTTCGCACTGGGTGCAAAAGCGTTTATTCAAAAACCGATCGCCAAAGATGAACTCAAGAAGGCGCTTAAAGAGTTGGTCGAGCCAGAACCTCGTCCTCAAATTATCACGCCTGTCTCTATTGAGTTACCGATTTTACGTCGTCGCGATATTTACATGGAAGTGGCTAACGTTTCAATTGGTCGAGCAGCCGATGCGTTGGCGCGTCACTTTGACGTGTTTGTGCAACTACCTCTGCCGAACGTCAATATCTTTGAAGTGAGCGAACTTCACATGGCGCTACGCGACTTGGCGTCGCATGACAACGTATCGGGCGTTTGTCAGGGATTTTGTGGCGAAGGTATTGCTGGCGAAGCGCTAGTGATTTTGAGTGATTCAAGCGTATCTGATCTCAAAAAGTTGATGAAAGTACCAGCAGACAGCGAAGAGCTAGAAGAGCTTGAGCTGCTAATGGATATTTCTAATATTTTGGTGGGGTCGTTCTTAAATGGTTTAGGCGAGCAGTCTGAAGTCCGATTCTTCCAAAGTCCACCAGTACTCCTTGGTCAGCATATCTCAATTGACTCGATCATTGAATCTACAACTGGAGCATTCAGCCGCACGATGACATTCGAAGTGAGCTACAACATTGAAGGGACGTCGATTCGTTGTGACTTGTTGTTTATGTTTGTGGATGAATCCTTGCCGCTGCTTGATAACAAACTGTCTTATCTAATGGAGGAGTTCTAATGTTGAATATGCCAGCAGAGTTTGAACAATTCCATTGGATGGTGGATATGGTACAAAACGTCGACATGGGCTTAGTGGTCATTGATCGAGATTACAATGTACAGGTCTGGAATGGTTTTATGACTCATCACAGTGGTTTGCAGTCTCATGATGCGATAGGTCGTTCTATATTTGATATCTTCCCTGAAATCCCACAGGAGTGGTTTAAATTAAAAACAAAACCAGTGTATGACCTAGGCTGCCGCAGCTTCATCACATGGCGACAACGACCTTACTTATTTTGCTGTCGCAATGTTCGACCAGTCACGCAGCAAGCGGAGTTTATGTACCAGAATGTTACGTTGAACCCAATGCGCACACCGACTGGAAAAATCAACTCGTTGTTTTTGTCTATACAAGACGCGACGGCTGAAGCTCTGATGTCTCAGAATCAATAGCGATAAAAAACTTTCTCAAAAGCCAAGGTCCGCCTTGGCTTTTTTGTATACTTATAATTGTGTTTCCCAATGCGTAGAACGTGAATATGGACTTTAATCTCGCCCTAAAACTCTACACCGCAGAGCAAGTAAAAAACGGTGAAACGCTGGCTGCGCAAATGGCTGGTGTTTCTATGTATAGCTTAATGCAACGCGCTGGTATGGCCGTGTATGAGCGCTTTTTACATTTGTATCCTAAATCAAAAAATATCCTAGTGATTTGCGGTAAAGGGAATAACGGTGGCGATGGTTACGTATTTGCATCTCTTGCGAAACAAGCTCAACTCAATGTACATGTTTTCCAAATTGGTGATGTATCTGCGCTAAAAGGTGATGCTTTGCGCGCATACCAAGATTGGCAGTCAATCGACGGTGTTAACAATGATTGGGATGAATGGAATACCGCATTGCTAGAAGCAGATGTGATCATTGATGCCATGTTAGGTACTGGTTTAAGCGGTGAGGTTCGTTCGGAGTATCGTCGCTATATTGACCAAATTAATCAAATTCATACCCCTGTTATTGCAGTCGACGTTCCTTCTGGTCTGTGTGCTAATACAGGTGCAGTTTTAGGTGATGCTATTCGTGCCGAGCATACTGTAACCTTCATTGGGGTTAAGCAAGGCTTATGCACTGGACAAGCGAGAGATCGCGTTGGCGAGCTCTACTTTTGTGGTTTAGGCGTCAATACTAAGTTTGATACTATCGAAGTAGAAAGTGCATTAGGTATTGATCATCAGGTTGTTTCAAGGTTAATGCTCAAGCCAAACCCGACAGCACACAAAGGTGACAATGGCAAACTACTTTGCGTCGGTGGTAACCAAGGTATGTCAGGAGCGATTCGTTTATGTTCCTCCGCTGCGGTTAGAGCCGGAGCGGGTTTAACTGCCGCAATTACTCACCCGAGTAGCCTTATTCCACTACAGATTGGCTGCCCAGAAGTAATGAGCCAAAGCATCACCGCTGACTTACTCAGGGATACTGAGAACGACTTAACCAAACGCATTCGCTGGGCTGAAGTATTGGTGTTTGGTCCAGGTTTTGGTGATGATGAGTGGGCTTATCAAGCCTATCAATATCTGGCTCAAGAACAGAAACCTAAAGTTGTTGATGCTGATGGGCTCAATATTCTAGCGATGCTAAGCCAACGATGTGATGGCACTTTGGTGTGCGACAACCAGCGAGTGATCACGCCGCATCCTGGAGAGGCAGCTCGACTATTAAATGTGACCACTCAACAAATAGAAAGTGACCGATATTCTGCTGCAAGACAACTGCAAGAGCGTTATGGCGGTGTAGTGGTTTTAAAAGGCGCGGGGACGCTTATTTACGATGGAACGAGAATGTACGTCTGTCTAGCGGGTAACGCCGGAATGGCGACGGGGGGAATGGGAGATGTGTTATCTGGAGTCATTGGTGCATTACTAGCCAAAGGTTTACCAATTTCTGTTGCCGCACGTTTAGGTGTGGTACTTCACAGTCATGCTGCTGATATAAACGTGAGTCAGAATGGTCAAATTGGTCTTTTGGCAAGTGATGTCGTTAGCACTCTTCGTACCGCTATCACCCAAGAGCTCTATCGAGTTTAATTAGATTTCATGCATTGCTGAGAAAATTCGTCGATTTTTTTGAGTACTTTTTTCGAATTAGCAGGGCATCTTAGTATTAGGTTATTGAGTTTTAGGCAGATTTGAGAGGTGATGCGTTTTCATTTTAAAGGGATGACGCAAAGGTTTGCGCAAGAGGTTAACTTAAACGTTTTCTTAAGTTGTTGATAATTATAAATAATGAGAAAAAATAACGACTTGAGGAGTGTTTTTGATATGCGATTATCAAGATGGTATCACAAAAAAAATTCAAATATCAGACTTGTAGGAAATAAATCACAGCCTATAATGCTGAAAACCGGAGCGTCTGCCAACGCTCCGGTTTTTTTGTGTCCGAAGAACAGTGAACTCGTCTGCCAACGAAATCACTACGCACTCTGAAATGACACATATACATATGAATCAAGGAATTACACAATGCGTATCGAACAAGAACTTAAGTTAGGTTTTAAAGATGTACTGTTTCGCCCGAAACGTTCTACCCTTAAGAGCCGTTCTCAAGTAAATTTAACCCGCGATTTTACATTCAAGCATAGTGGTCGTCAATGGTCTGGTGTGCCAGTAATCGCAGCAAACATGGATTCGGTTGGTAGCTTTGCAATGGCTAAAGCGCTGGCTGAGCATGGTGTAATGACCGCTGTTCACAAACATTACACGGTAGAAGATTGGGCTGAGTTTGCTAAATCAGCAGATAAAGTAACCATGAATAACGTTATGGTGTCTACGGGAACATCTGACGCAGACTTCCAAAAAACCAAAGACATCATGGCACTTTCAGATGAATTTATTTTCATTTGTATCGACATTGCAAATGGTTACTCAGAGCATTTGGTCGAGTATGTTGAACGCGTGCGAGCAGAGTTCCCAGACAAGGTCATTTCTGCAGGCAACGTGGTTACTGGTGATATGTGTGAAGAGCTAATCCTAGCTGGTGCAGACATCGTTAAAGTGGGTATCGGCCCAGGCTCAGTTTGTACAACTCGTGTAAAAACGGGTGTTGGTTACCCGCAGCTTTCTGCAATCATCGAGTGTGGCGATGCAGCGCACGGCCTTGGTGGCATGATCGTCGGTGACGGTGGCTGTTCTTGTGCGGGTGACGTAGCGAAAGCATTCGGTGGTGGCGCGGATTTCGTAATGCTAGGCGGGATGCTAGCGGGTCACGAAGAGTCAGGCGGCGAAGTGATCGAGAAAGACGGCGAGAAGTTCATGAAATTCTATGGCATGTCGTCGAAGAGCGCGATGGATAAGCACTCAGGTGGTGTCGCTGGCTACCGTGCGGCCGAAGGTAAAACCGTATTATTGCCATACCGTGGTAGCGTTCACGGTACTATTCAAGACATCCTTGGAGGCGTTCGCTCAACTTGTACATACGTAGGTGCAGCAAAGCTTAAAGAGCTAACCAAGCGTACTACATTCATCCTCGTTCAAGAACAAGAGAACAACGTGTTCGGTAAAGAGTAAATCGACTGAATGTAACAAGTGTAAAAGCAACCATATATTGATATTTGGTGCAACCATAATTTGATATTGCCTCTTCATAAATCTATTGCTTTTTAAGTTTATGACATTTTTGAAGGGGCTATTTTATATCTGCTTTAGGATGAAATACCTAGCTAAGTGAGTTTGCTTAACACTTCTATCATGGCGTAGGTTTTTCCAACTTGAGCATTGTAATTTCTCAAACTTAACTAAGCGGCAATGAAAATACATGCTTAACCATAGGAGCCATCGTAATCGCTAAGTCATTAAATAGGTGAGGTCTTCCAGGTTGGTTCCCTTGCTTGATTTGCTTCCATAGCTGAACAGTCTCTTAATTAAAAATGTCCGTTAACAGCGGGTGATTAAAGCTTGGTTGTTGTGTTTCCAATTGGTTGTTCTGTAGCGAGGCTGGCTATTAGCCTAAGTATATGAGTGAACTTAGCTGCTCAGCTCATGGGTTGAAGATTTAGTTGCCTGATTTAGGAAACAAAGCTAGTACCCGGCACTAATTTGAATTTTAAGGTAATAAATCACGAATATAACAGTAGAAGTGAAAGACATGCGCTTAATCTGATTAAGCGCATTTTCTGTGTTTTAAGTTTAGTATTTCACTTCGTAGTTCAAGTGGAAGCGACGACCCGGTGCGTTGTAGTAACGTGAGTTGTTACGCTCTGATTGCGCGTACGCCGTCATGTAGTCTTCGTTGAATAGGTTTTCAACAGCGAAGCTTAACGTACCGAACGGAAGATCGTAGCCCAAACCAGCGTTTGCAACGAAGTAGCTGTCTACTGCGTATTTCGCGCCAGAAGTGATTTCATCTTCTTTATCACGGTTGCCTGAGTAAACCAGCGTCATGTTGTAGCGACCGAATTCGTAAGCGTCGTAACTGATAACAGACGTTACTTTCAATGGTGCGATACGCGTGCCGTCTAGTGGTTCCCAGCCGCTGTCTTCGTTAAGTTTACGCTCACCTTCTTGCCAAGAGATCGTGCTGTCTGTACGAAGGTTAGCAAGAATGCTGTAACCAAGCGTTGCTTCCGCACCCCAAACTTTTTCTGGTGCACGAGTACTTTCTAGCGCATCGCCTGCTTCGTTTACGTTCAGTGTCGAACCTAGGTCAGATTCGCTGTAGAACGCTGCAAGAGAGTAGTCCGCTTCACCAAGGAAACCGCGCACACCAACTTCGTAGTTGTCAGTGGTAATTGGCTTGATAGCACCTTCAACGGTTGAGCTATTACCAGAACGAATGTCACGTAGTGCTTCGTTCGTTGACATACCTTGCGCGAAAGATGCAAACAGCTGGTGGTTGTCGGTCAGATCGTGTGTCACACCAATGTTGAATAGGAACTCGTCAAAGTACGGATCACCGCCTTGAACTTGATCACCTGCATTGTTGTGCGTGTTACCTACCGTGAAATCATCCACGCTTAGACGAACGTACTCGTAACGGATACCGTAAGAAAGAACCGTGTTGTCGCTTACGTCAGTGATGAACTGTGCGAATGGTGCGATAGCAAACTGCTCTACATCCGGTGTGTTATTGTAGAAACCGACGCTGTTTGGCTGTTTGAACGACTGTTGTTCAACGTCCATACCCCAAGTAACGAATGCCCAATCAATTTGGCTAGAGATGTTGGCTTTCACGCCGAAACGATCAAAATCTGTCTCGTTGTGGCCATATAGCGTTTGACCAAAGGTTGGAGAATTTGGGTTCTTATCTTTCATCGCAAGCGTGAACGTCTCAGTATCTTGAGCCATCCAGTAACCCGTTACGTCGAGCATACCTAGGCTAAAGCCCAGATCTTGGTAACGTGCTTGGTAGTTAGCGAACGTACGTGTCACGTCATTTGGTTTCGCGCCATCTTTGCCTGCAACGCCGTTGTTGTAACCTGGGCCACAGTGAACCGCTTCTGCAGGTTTGCCGTTAGCTGCATCGCCATTCGCTGCACACCAGCCGTCGTTGTCAGTGATGTTACGAACGCCAACAGTCAAAGTCAGTGAGCGATCCTCGTCGATGTTACGGTTCCAAACGCCGTTTACGTTTAGGTTGTCCATGTCATCTTCGTTGTTTACCGAAGGTAGGCGGTCACCGTTAGCATCGTAGCTGCCGCCACGTTGCTCGTAACCCAAACCTAAACGCCATTGATCTTTCTCATCCCCGCCTGTCGCTTCTTGGTATACGTTCCAAGTGAACGCATCGCTACCAAACTCTTGGAAGCTTGTGCCAACTTTAGTGCGGTATTCTACCGCGCCTTCTTCTGGCATTTTGGTGATCACGTTGATGATACCGCCCTGTGCGCCAAGGCCGTATACCGCAGAACCACCACGGATAACTTCGATACGCTCTACGTTTTGCGGATCAATGGCCGACAACTCTTGGCCAAAATCTAGGAAGCTGTTGTTTTGTGCAACGCCGTCAATCAGTAGCAGAACACGACGGCCACGGATTTGGTTTTGACCTTTGCTGCTCAGGTTACCGTGAACAGAAGTGCCCATACCCGGAACCAACGTTGAAAGCACATCGTTGATGCTACGGCTTTGGTTTAACTGAGATTGAAGTTGTTTTTGATCGATAACGGTCACAGAGCGAGGAACGTCGTTAAGCAGCTGTTGAGAACGGCTTGCGGTAACAACCATTGTTTCCATTGCTTGGACTTGGTCGTTACTTTCCGCTGAAACGCCGAAAGGTGAAAGAGTAATTGCACTTACCACTGCAATATTTAGCTTAGATAGTTTGAGTTTCATAACTTCCTGCAACTAAAAGTTGTCTTTTATAAACTTGTTAATAAATTGATTTAGCTAGCGATTATTGAGCACTTTGTAATTACGTGGTAGTCTAGCACGCAAAGAAGTAATGTAAATATCAATAATTATCATTTGTAATTTAATGGGCAATTTTACAGCAGTCGTTATCATTTCAATAATTAGCCAAATGCTGTCTATTCAGCTTGCTTATGCAAGTGGATTAAACGCATCAGTTGTCGATGATCTAGACCATACTATTTCGACGTCGAATGTGACCCATTTCCCGCGTGTTGCAAGCGTGTCTACTTTTGGTGCAGAGCTAGTAATAGCAATGGGTGAGAAGCCTGTTGGTGTATCCGATTATCCTGGTGGATTTCCTCCTTATCTTTCTGCTTTAAATGACGTGCCAAGTCTTGGTAATCGTTCAAGAACCAGCTTTGAAGCTTTGTACGATGCGAAGCCAGATTTGGTTGTTGGTTTGGGGCGAATGTTAGAGCCTTACTATCAGCGCTTCGTCGAAATCGCACCGCCTCTCGGTTTTGATTTGATTACTTTAGAAGACAGTTTTTCTGCGGTAGAGCGTGCAAGCATGGCAATGGGGCGAGAAGAGCAGGGCAATGCACTAAATATGTGTTTTCAGACTTTTCTTGATGAAATGCAATCAAAGCTTGGTAAAAGACAGCTTTCTGGTCTATTTCTGACAAGCGCAGGCGTCACTCCTCGAGCATACTACTCACATTTTATGTCCGTTGCTCTTATGGAAAAATTGAATATCCGAAGTGCGAATGGTGACTCGCCGTACGCGACGAAAACGCCTTTTTCTGGGCAAGTGGGTCTTGAGTGGTTGGTAAAACTCGATCCCGATGTGATTTTTATGTACCAGAACGCCGAGCCACAATTTACCGAATCGAAAATTTGGCAGAGCTTAAAAGCGGTGAAGAACAATCGAGTTTACTTGGTTGATATGACATGGCGAGAGCCAGAAGGGCCACTTTCACGAATTTGGGTCGCGATGGATATCGCCCACAAAGTGTATCCCGATCTTTTCCCTGCGCCTTCTGTTGAGCGAGTTTATGAGGTGATCAATGGCTCATGCTCTTAGGATAACCAAACCAAGTGCGGTGATGGTTCGCAGTTTGGCGACGGTTTTGTTACTAGCGGTGGTTTATGTGTCTTTGTCGAGTGGCATTTACCATTTTGATGCCCAGCAGATCATGGCGTTTTTGATTTCTGATTCAAGCAGCCAAGCATCTTTAGTGTTTTGGGAACTACGTTTACCTCGCACCTTAATCGCACTCTTTGGTGGGGCGGCGTTGGCGGTATCCGGCTCACTCATGCAAGACATCGTTCGCAACCCATTGGCATCTCCAAATCTGACCGGTGTGATGTCTGGCGCAGCGCTTAGCGTGTTGACGGCGACCATGTTCTTGCTGCCATTGCCAACTTTGTTTTGGGGGATTGTAGGTGGTTTGCTTGGCGGTGCCATTACCTTATCCATTAGTTGGAAACAGGGCGTCACACCAGCGCGTTTGGCGTTAGCTGGCATTTCCGTGAGTGCGTTTTGCCAAGCAGCGGTGACCTACATTCTTCTGTCGGATCGCGTAGACAGTGAGTCACTGTTTTTCTGGTTAACGGGCAGTAACGCAGGCGCGAATTGGTCGGTGTTTACGCCGCTTGTTTATACCGTCATTCCTGCGTTTATATTGCTTGCGGTGACGCATCGACAGCGTGGTTACTTACTGCTGGATGACACGGTTGCTCGTGGTTTAGGTATCGCGATCAACCGTTATAGATTGGCGTTTGGTTTTGTCTCTGTCGTGCTTACTGCGGTTGCGGTTGGTGCATTTGGTCCTGTCGGTTTTGTTGGCCTTGTTGCCCCTCATCTCGCTCGCATGATGGGGTTGGGACTTGGCGGCGCAGCTTTGATTGGCGCGGCACTCGTTACCGCAGCAGATCTCCTTTCTCGAACCCTGCTTATGCCGTTGGAAATTCCGATTGGCGTCATTACCGCGACTTTAGGTGCGCCTTGGTTTCTTATGTTGATTGTTCGTAAGCTGAGAGGGAAATAATGAAAACGCGTTTCTTATTCCCTTGCTTGGCTTTGTTGGTGTTCGCTCCTGCACTGTTTATCGCTTCTAACCCAGAGCTTAGACAAGCAGGTGAACTGTTTATTACTCGCGGTACTTACCACCCATTTTGGTCGCTAACGTTACCAAGATTTTTGCTGGCGATTATGGCGGGTATGATGCTGGCAGTATCAGGCTTATTGCTGCAAACCACCCTCAAAAACCCGTTGGCAGACAGCGGTATTTTAGGGGTGAACGCTGGTGCTTCTCTTGGTGCTGTTTGTGCGATTTTGTTGCCCGCTTGGTTTAATTGGAATATCACCACAGAAAGCGCGTTGCTGCTGTTTTCAATGGCGGGTGGTTTGCTCAGCGCGATTCCTGTTTTGATCGTTAGCCGAATCGGAAATACAAGTCTCACTCTACTCACAGGTGTGGCGATCACGGCGATTCTTGGCGCATTGAGTTCGGCGCTGATCTTCACTATTGGTCAGGGTAAAACCGACATCGCATTGCAATGGATGGCGGGTGGTATGTATGGCCGAGGTTGGGAGCAAGTAAGTTATCTTCTGCCTTGGTTCTTGGCCTGTTTAGCGTTCATTGTTTTGGTGTATTTGCCATTGAAATGGGTACGCTACGATGATGCGATTTTGCGTGGTATTGGTATTAACGGTGCTTTGCTGCGTTTGGGGATTTTATTAGGCACGGTATTTATTACTGCGCCTGCTGTCTCAGCCGTTGGGCCGATTGGTTTTGTGGGATTGGTGATTCCGCACATTGCACGTTTGCTCAGTGCGAATGATCCTTTGCGAACCATGTTCACGACTTTGATTTTCGGCGCTGGCTTCCTCGCTCTTTCAGATGTTTTAGCCAAACACTTACTGTTCCCAACCGAAATCCCAGCGGGCGTGATTACCGCACTGCTTGGTGTGCCATTTTTCCTCTTCTTGTTAAGGAAACACTCATAATGACCCTATCTTCAAAAGGGCTTGAAGGGCAATCGCTCACCTCAGGCTACAACGATACGATGATCTTGAACGATGTGAACATCCGTCTTCAAGAAGGTAAGGTGACGGCGTTCATTGGCCCAAATGGGTGCGGTAAAAGTACGCTGATGAAGACCTTAACCGGTGCAATAAAAGCGAAAAAAGGCGACGTGACTTTTAAAGGTAAAGCGCTTAACCAATGGAAGCTTAAAGATCTCGCTAAACACATTGCGATTCTGCCTCAACATCCTACGGCACCAGAAGGTGTCTTGGTTGAGCAGCTTGTTGCGCTTGGTCGTGTTGCTCATCGCAAGTGGTATCAGGGCAACAGTGAGCGTGACCAAGAAGTGATTACTGAATCGCTTGCTTCTGTCGGGTTGGCTGGTTACGAAAAGCGTGTAGTGAGTACGTTGTCGGGTGGTGAGCGTCAGCGCGTTTGGCTGGCGATGTGTTTGGCGCAAGAAGCTCAGTGGTTATTGCTGGATGAACCAACCAGTTATCTCGATTTAGGTCACCAACTCGAGCTACTCGAAGTGCTCGATAAGTTGAACAAGGAACGCAACTTAACCATCGTTTATGTTCTGCATGAACTGAGCCAAGCTGCGCAGTTCTCCGATGAACTGGTACTAATGAAAAAAGGTCAGATCTTAAAACAGGGAGCGCCTTTGGATGTGCTCACTGAATCGACCCTTGAATCGGTGTTTAAAGTGGAAGGAAAAATGGAAGTCATTGATGGCTACGTTTACTGTTTACCAAAAGCTTATGTTCGTGAGGAAGTGCGTTAATGGAAAGCCTGTTTAATCAGTTTCGTACTTTAGTGTCTTTGCCTGAGAATGTTAAAGCGCTGAGTGTCAGCGAGCAGCAAGCCATCTTGAATCGACACGAACCTTTCTTCCGCTTACGTTTTGCTGAACAGCCGAAAGGCATTAAAGCCAGTGAATGGTTTGAGCGTGAGTTTCCTGCTGTTGTGCAAGATTACGCAAACTCTATTGAGGTAAAGCTGCCTTTTGCCGTGCCTATCTGGCAGAAAGTGTTCAACGCGATTTTGCTGACGTCGCTGGTCGGTCACCGTGTGGTGTTTGATCGCGTGTTGCAGTTAACACTCGATGATCTGTATCTGACCATTGGTGAAGACCATCGTATCGCAAGCATTGAAGTGTTGAGTGCAACGCCTTTCTTTGCTCTTGAGGCTGGTAACGAAAACGCGATGCAAGTGGAGTCAGAACTGGCTTTAGATGAGAAACTTGCGCAAGTCATTACGACGCTCTCTGAGCCATTGGTGCCGCTGTACAAAAAGCAGAAAGTTAGCCCGAAAGTGTTTTGGGGGAATGCCTTGTACGCGTGTGATTTGGCGTTTTCTAAACTTGCGCATCAACCATTAGCCAATGACAGGTTAGATCTAGACGTGCAAGCGGCATCAAAGTGGCAGCAAAACCTATTTAACGCGGTAACACCAAAAGGCGGTGAGTTAAACACGGTAAAAAAGGTGACCTTTAATGGTTTTCAAAAGCTCTACGTGAGACGAGAAACGTGCTGTCTGAAATACAAAATTGAAGGCAAAGAGAAGTGCTCAACCTGTAACTTGCACGATTCAGAAATCCAAGAAAACATCATGCGTATGAACATGCTTGGGTTATTTCAGTAAAATCGATAAATTATCATTTTTTATTGACCACATGTAATTTCAGTAAAAGTCGCTTATTTGAAAAGGTTTTATGTGATTTAGAGCAAAGTTATGGCCTACTGTAGTTGCGGATAAATGGCAGTAGGAAGAATACACGAATCGAAGTGGCTGTTGTTACCTGTTTGACTACTTATACCGTTGCCATTCCGCTGTTAACTCTGCTTTTTCTTTTCTCGCTGCAATCAGCATTTCTATATTTACGTCAGTGTTTGGGTGCCTTTGAATGTATCGCTCGTAATCAACCGGAACACCATTGATGTGCAGTTCAAGATGTAAATGCGGCCCTGTTGTTCTTCCTGTGTTACCCGTTTTCCCTATCACTTGTCCTCGGCTAATCTTCTCACCAACATGGACGTTGCGCTGAGATAAGTGTAGGTAGCGTGATACAGCGCCATTTGTGTGGCGGATATTAATGTAGTTGCCGGCAAAACGGTTGTAGCGGGACTTTAAAACGATGCCATCAGCAATACTACGAATCGGTGTACCTACAGGTGTGGCATAATCAGTGCCTAAGTGCGGAGTCGTTATATTGGTCACTGGATGTGTTCGCTTTAAGTCATAGTCAGAGCTCACTCTGTAGTTTTTATCAAAGGGTGAAGAAAACATGAACTGATTATTTATCGACACACCATGCTCATCAAATACGTTACCGTGACCATCATTGATAATAAATAAATCAGTTTTACTGCCTAAATAGTAAAAAGAACTAATGTAAGTTTCATTTTTACTATTTAATTTAGTTCTTAAGATAAAGTTATCACCTCTTTTAATAGAGTCAATAATATTAAACTTGCTTTTGATAAGTGCTAATAGCAAGTTGATCTCTTTTTGACTCACTCCTGATTTTAATAATGAAGCGACAAAAGAGTATTCAACAACACCGATAGTGATTTTTTGCCTACGAGTATTCTTATTAATTGGTGGCTGCACATTCTCACTTTCGAATTCTAAAGGCTTGATGGTAGGTAGCCTATCTACAGGAGTGAGGAAGTAGTGAGAAAGCGATACGCTAATCAATATGATTAACGCAGTAGTGATAAGGGCTACGGTAGGAGCTTGCACACTCCTTTTTATTATTAAAATAGTCATTAGTTTTGTTGGTTTATCAATACTGACAGTTGTGCGTAGAGTATAATATTTTAAATAAAAACTAGCATTAAAGCATGAGTAACTCCTCTGTTTTAACTAAGTTAATAATTATAGGGTGTAAAAATAATTTTAATAATTCAGTCAAAGTGACGGTTGGCTTGGTGTTTATGCCTATTTTGTTGGTGTTAATGTCACGTTGAGAAAATATTTTTCAATAATATAATCTCGGGAAAATATATTTTGCCAAATTACTATGTTCGCTAAAAATACGCTGAAATTAACATTAGGTCTTACGCTTACATCTCTTTTATTGAGTGCATGTGGTGGTGGTGATGGAGGAGACAACACACCGCCAGCTAGAAGCAAAGGAAGCATTTCCGGTATGGTGTTTGACGCCCCAGTCAATGGCGCCAAGATTGAGGTTTTCGAGTTCAAAAATGGAAACTTAGGTCGGAAGTTGGCTAACACAACGTCTGATGCCTTCGGAAACTATCTGCTAGAGTTTGAATCTTCGTCAATGCCTCTTTTTGTTGTTGCAAAAGAGGGGAGTTATACCGATCCGTTTACAAATGAAACGGTATCTGTGAGTAATGCGAAGACACTTAAATTTGAAGGTGTTGTGAACTTTAAAGAGGGGAGTGAGCAAAAGTTAATGCTTACTCCGCTGTCGAACTTGGCAGCAGGCTTGGCAAAGTACAAAATTTCTCAGGGGGCCACAGATAAGAGTGCCTTTTCAACCGCTTTGGATAGTATCAATAGCATGTATGGGTTTGACGTAAATGAGACCAAACCTATTGATATAACCAAAGGTGGGCAAAGCAGTTTTGCTAGTACTGGGCATCAATACGGCGCTTTATTAACAGCATACTCGTCTTACTCTTACGATCTTATAAAAAAATACGGCAACAGCGATAACGTCTACACTTCGATGCACTTCGCTGACATCCAATATCGGGATGTTATTGCAGATGGTGTTCTTGATGGTCTTGAAGTGAGCAAGACTTCAGGAGCAGTGACTCCCCTCAGCTTTGGACAGAAAAAGATAAACAGCGACGTTTACACACGTGACTTATCTCAGCACGTTTTGATCGTGGTAAACGACCCAAGTATCAATATTTCAGGTACTGATGCTTCCGACTATGTCGACTTTAGTAAGAAGCTTAATGATTTAGGTACATATGGCAGTACAGATGGCGTCATTCCACCGCGAGATGGGACGGAGATTGATACCACAGCGCCTATCGTGACACGCATTGACCGTGATGTACTTGCTGGCACCGATAAAGTTGATCTAAAAATTGTTGATGATATCGGTGTAGAAGACGTATCCGCTTTTATTCAATATCAGATTAATGGCTCTTGGTCTGGTGAATTTCAATGTAACGACATACAAGATTTTGGAAGCACATTCTGTTCGGTTGAATTTGATGATTTTGAAGTTGGCCTTCGAGAGACCAACGTTAAAGTTAACATTAATACCAAAGAGATCGATAGTGTAGATATGGACCCTGCCACAGGGCTCTCAAACGTAACAGCAGCACGGTTAGTCTTGTATACAGCGGATGTACTGGGTAATGAGTTAATTCCAGGCAGCCATTCGGGTCTTCATATCAACTTTGAATGGGATAACGATGCGCCTGTTATCGATATTACATCGGCGAGTGCAATTAATAACCAACTTAAAGAATACGTTCTGAAAGGGGTTGTAAAAGAAAGCTCGCAAGAGATTAGTTCGGTCAGTATTTCATTTAAAGATGGCTTACATGAGGGCGTCACATGTTCTCCTGTCACTGTAGAGTCTGGAAATGCTTGTGAGTTTAGTAAGGCTTACCCAACTGATGAATTCCTATCTACGACGGTCTTTGAGGTTCGAGCGAAGGATAGCAAAGGCAATACGGGCTCTGCGCAGCATGCAGTAAGTCGTGACGATCAAGCGCCAGCACAGACGATAACCTATCCTGAAGGTACGTCAATGACGTACGTAAATGTGGGTTTAGATGGTGAACGAACCACTTACGATGGTATCTACTCTCAAGATACGTACACCCCAGACAATGTTCAAGCAAGCCGCGATTTCCTGAAGATTGATTATGCGTACGCAAGTTTAGGGATTCAGAACTCATTAAAAGGGATAGATTTTAGTAACTTCAACGCTAATTTATTGAAAGAGAATAAAATCCCTTATGTTCGTGTGAAAGTTTCAGACGTAAACACCGATACGGTTTTAGGCTCCAACGCTAATAAGCTTAAGCTCGTCGTCAAGTACTTCGTAAGCCAAAACAACGATAACAACTACTCACTTCAGCAAGTTATTGACACAACCGCATCCGATGACGATTACATCGCAAAAATTCCGCACGAAACGCTATTAGATAGCAATGGGCGAGTAGAGGATGTCATCTATTACATTCCTTTTGTAAGAGATATTTTGGGTGACAGCTTTAAATCGGTATCAGAAAACAGTAGTCAAAAGTTAGTCATTCAAACCGTCGATGAGTCTGATAACGAAAGCACTCCAAGAGAAGTATATTTTAGAAGTAGCTTTGACCTACCAACCATAAAAGTGGTGACACCATTTATTGGTGCGCGAGCTCAACTTGAAGGGTTGAGCCCAAGTGGTGAATTCACTTCACTTGCAAGTTGTACCACTATCCAGCAACTGGAAAGTGACCAGTCTATGGCTCTTGACGTAGCGAGCTGTGAAACCACAACTGACGTAGTGAATTATGATTTCATGCGTGTTCGTTTAATTGGTATCGAAGGTAGTGAGCCATACTATTACCAATGGAAAAGAGATCCAGGGACCAAGAAAGTAACGGTTGACTTAAACAAGGCCAATATTGGTGTGTATTTTAAGCTCAAAGGTTCTCAAACTTACTATATTACTGAACTATCGACATATCAGACTGGTTTGTTTGATTTCCAGTGGGATCAAGTGACAGCGGGAGAGAAAACTTCAGAACGTGCGATTCAAATTCTTGATGAGGTGCGCTACGCGTTATCAGGTACGAATAACAACTCATTCTTTGGGTTTGATCCAACGGTTGTGTCTTATGCAACCAATGAAATGCTTACGACTAAAGCGATTCCAGACAAGCCATCAAATGACTATCTACACCGATTCCTTGTTGAAGCAATTGATAGTATTGCCGAGAGAATGCCAAGAAATAACTCATTAGATTTTGCATCTGCTATTTACGATGATTTTAGCTACGATGGAAAAGCAAATGGTATAGGGGCCGGAGGAAGTCAAATTACGCTCGATTCTTACACGTTTGGCGCTGAAACTTACCGAAAAGATCTGGCGCAATCCTATTATGAAATCATGGCGAGCAAATACGGTATTGAGACCAATATCGCGCAGCTCTATGCTGATGATATTTCGATGGCTAATCCTGACTTAAATGGTAAGAACATTTTTGATACAGAGGGTAGCAGTATCGATACCTTGCCGCCGCAGCCAAAATTAACCATTGAAAGCGGTAGAGAGACGATGGTTGGTAATAGGCTTTATATCGCTGGCGAGGTTGTTTCTAAAATTGTCCTAGACGATCCTTCTGGTATTGTAGGAACCGACGCTTACGGTCCGAAGTTTAGCACGATGTGGTATCAAGCTAATGAGCCAAATATCGAAATACCACTGGACATCAACATCGTAGAAAACTCAGACAGCAGCAATGCTTATCGAAAAGAGTACTTCTTCACCCTTAACTCCCAGTCTAGTGAACTAAAAGATATTATAGAGTTTGCCGTGGAGACCAGTGCTATGGACCCACATGGCAATGCGTATGGTTACAATGGTAAATCTCCGTTTATAGAATCGGTGTTTATTGATAACGACTTCCCTAAGGCCAGTTACCTTCCACCGAATGATGTCGATGGTAAACCTGTAGAAAACGGTATTTATTTAAATGCGAACAATACTCATGAATTAACCTTCAAGGTTGAGGATATTGTTGGTGATAAGCTTGCCTCGAGGGGCCTTGTTTTCTACCAGCAAACCGGTGAAAAAGTAACATATACACCAGAAAACTTTGCAAGTAACTCGAAAGACGCGTTTAAAGTCAAACTATGTACGGGCGAGATTTGTTCAAATCAAGGCTCTACGATTTATCCTGGTGATGGAGATTGGTTAGTTGTTGCAGCAGCAGAGGACAACTTAGGTAACTCCGTTTCAGAGTTAACTAGCACCGCTCCGAGATTCAATATTCGTATCGACTCTGAAGCCCCTATTGTAAAAAGTGAGCAGGTTCAAAGCCGTTTAGGTGGTAATAACCAATGGACACCTGTCATTGATTGGGGGACGTTAAGCTCTGGCAATAACGTAAAAATAGATTTGCGCCGCGGATCTGGTCAGGCTCTGACATTAGAAAGCTGTGACCCTCTAACAGAGGCGTGTGACGTACCATACCTAGTTGGTGAACAGCCTGACGTCAAAGTCCAACTGGTTTCAAAAGCATTTGATTACGATGAATGGAATGAATTTTACGTCACTGCGACGGACAACGCTTACCCTGCCAATGTTAGTACAACAGGGAAATTTACCTTCCAAGTCGATAACAAAGGCCCTGAAATCATCCTAAATACGCCTTGGGTTGAAGACACATTGTCTAAAGAGAACTATGTCATAGGGCGTGAGTTCAATGTGCGATTTAAATCCGTAATAGACGATTCAGACCTTGAGCAAGTCTCGCTGTATCAAAGTGGTAAAGATTCGCCAATTAAGACAATTGTGCCAACGGATTCATCTAAAGAGTTTGTCATGTCTCTTATCAAGAGTGACACAGATAAAATAGACATTTCTGAAGATGAAAAAACAACGTCATTGTATGTAAAAGCAACCGATATATATGGTTTTGAGTCTAGTTCTAACACGCACAAGGTTATTCTTGATCGTGATGGGCCAACATTAGGATTAAGTGGTTTCAATGCGAATGACTACTACTTAGGTAACTATGTCTTTGACCTAACGGCGCTAGACCTAAATGCTAACGGTGATGTTTCAATTAATGGCGTAAATAGAGAAAGCCTAGAGTATTGGACGTTTAGCGATCTGGAACCATTACCTGGCTCTCCTGGTACAAAAATCAATGAGGATCTCAAAGTGAGCCTTGGTGATTTAGGTACGGGTACACACAAGATTCGTTTAAAAGGGTCTGATGTTCGTGGCAACACAACCTTAACCAGTGATGAGCAAGATTTTACCGTCAAAGTGTACAACTCAATCCCGCAGGTGACGCTGGCGATGAGTTACACGGATGGAACGCCAATTACAAACAACACCATCTATCAAGATGGGAATATCGTACTTACGCTTGATATTGTTGATGATAGTGGCGTTGATCGAATTGACTCAACGTATAGATTCTCTGGAGAGCAAAACGGGACTAACTTTACGTTCTCAGAAACCGCAGATGGCACTTGGACTGCAACGTTGCTTTCTACACAAATTGCCAAAGATGGTAATTATGAACTTGATATCAAAGTTTATAACAAAGTTCGTTACCTTGATGAAAAAGACCGAAAGGTTGGAAAAGTAAACCAAACCTTTAGCGTACAGCGTGAAGGCGTGGTTCTAACGGTTGAAAGCCCGCTGGACTTCCAAAATTACTTATCTGATGGTGTTCTTGATGTCACCTTTACTACATTGAGTGCGGTCAAAGCCAAAACGTTAGAGTGTTGGGTTCGTGAAGAATACAACTCTCTAGATGCGCCACCAACTAATGAGCAACCAACTTCTGGTGTTATCAACGTATCGCAAGAACCTTACAGTTGTAGTGTCAATGTTGGGCAAAACATGACCAAAGCACCTGTTACTTTGATCACTAAAACCTTGGGTACAAATGGGCGTGAAACGATCAACAAGTTCAATTTCTCGATGGTGGATATTGATGCACCGACAGTCGTAGATGGTAACTCATACAGTTTTAAAGGAAGTGATGTTTGGTTTGATGAAGCTTTGAAGAAGAAGATGCTCACATTTGAGCTCTCTTTTAATGATGCTTTATCAGGCGTGAATACCGAAAGTTCAGATGAATATCCAAAGTTGGTTCGTAATCTTGGCAACAAAGCTTATACACCAACGACTTGTGCCAAAGGTGTTGGAAATATCAAGTGTACGTATTCTGAATCCTATGCCGATATTATTGATGGCCTGAGTACAACTCAAGAATACAAAATCAAGAACTTATCTGATTTAGCAGGAAACTTGACGCCAGAGCACGATCTATTGCTTGAATTACCTAAAGGTTCGGTAGTCGTTGAAATTACTGATCCGGTTGGAAACACAACCATTAATGGTCAGCAGCTTGTCGCCAAGTTCAGAATTAAGCTGTATGAAAACTCTAGGCTAGACAATGTGATGGCCAGGTTTGGAACGGAATCCTACAACTATAAAGATAATCCGGAGAAGTTTGCACAATTAGAGGTGTGTGCAGATGATCCAACCTACAAGTGTTCAACATTTACAAGTGAACTTCCTAGCGATGCGGATGGAAAAACGATCAGGACGACGATTACAGCAACGGATGTTTGGTCGAGAGTCGGTGAAGCGACCGTTGATATTAAAGTTGACAATACATCTCCAAGTGTTGGCGATGAGATTATCGTAACTGAATCGCCAACAAATCCAGATAATGTTCGTTTTCGTTTCGACATAACAGACACTGGTAGCAGCCTGGCAAAAGTAAACTATTCAATTTTAAACCCAAGCTATCAAGAAGAAAGAGTAGAGGATGGGAACGGTTCATCTACGTACTTTGAACTACCGAAATCTCAGTTAGAGGGGCGTGGTTCAATCACGGTTGATATCAAAGCGACAGATAGTGTTGGGCTATATTCAGACATCAGAAAAGTCATTGATATTAGTGTTCCTAAAGTCACGGTTGATTTCGATGGAATTACGAGTTTGCAGGGGGGCAAACTGTTTTTTACCAAGGCGAGCCAGCCGTTTACGGTATCTACTGTGGAAGGAGAAAGAGTGAAAGCTTCACAATATTCTGTGGAGCTTATTCCAAGCCTCGGTGATTCCTTGCGTTACTCAGGTGATGTTATCTCATCTAGTGGTAATGGAATGATGAACTTTGCCGTCGATAACCAAGGGTCATACACCCTTAAGGTGACGGTGACGGACTCAGTTGGAAGAGAGAATACAAGCTTTGAATTACTGGGCAAAAGTTATGATGGAAAGGTTATCGAATCTATTGTTGATTATGACGCTCCAAGTATTTCGGGCTTAAGTGCTAATCAAATTTCTAAGGTACCGACAAACGATAAGTATCAGCTAGAAATTAGCGCATACATTACAGATAAAAATTTAAATCTCGTCACGTCAAAAGCGGTGAGTGGTGGCAGCACTGTGGCTCCTCAAGCGATTACTGAGCCGACAACCGAAGCGGGACCTTATGTCATAAGCTATTTGTTACCTAAAGGCGATCATACGATCACGGTGGCAGCAACAGACAAGGTGGATAACAAGAGTGAAAGTTCTATTGACGCGCATGTGGAAGCGGCAACCGTTCCCGGGCTAAGTATATCTACTGCTTCAAGCGCCCCTCTTTTTGGAGGTGAAGAGATTACACTTACGTTTAACTTTACAGAAGAAGTTACTAACTTTGATATCTCAGATGTCCACCTTGTCGCTAGTGATAACGGCGCAACAGGAACGTTAAAGCAAGATACGTGGTCCACGTCAGACAACGTTACGTGGACGGTTAATTACATCAGTCCAGAAAAGCAAGATAAAAACATAACAATACAGGTAGAGGATGATAGCTACCAAAGTACCAACACCATTCCTGGAAAAGGAAGCAGTTTAAATATCGCGGTTGAAGGAACCTTACCAAAACTGACCAATGTGACATTTAACCCTGAGCATCAGAGCGTGGGGCAAAGCGTGAGTGTCTCGCTTCAGTTTGATAAAGAGCTCCAAGAGGCGACCGCTACGCTTGGCGGAAATCGCATTAGTTCTCTGTCAGCAACGGCAGATAAAAAGGTCTGGGTTGGTGATGTACAAGTTCCGAGCACCGCGCTGTTAAGTGTCGACTTGGTTGTTAGTCAATTTAAAGATTTGACTGGCAACATAGGTGAGGATAACACCGCTCACGAATTACCGATCACGCCAACCTTAGCTATTGCGCCAGTGGGCAGTGTGGATGAAGCGCATGCCGCCACGCTACAATTCGAAGGCACGTCGACACGTTTTGACGGTCAGTCCCTGCGTCTTGAAGTAAAAGCCCAAGGCAGCGCGACGGTATTGAAAAGCAGCAGTGCGACGGTACAAGCCGGTGGCAATTGGACCAGTGACGCGATTGATATGAGTCACCAAACCAACGGCACTTATACCGTGATTGTGACAGGGACGAACTCTGCGGGCATTGAAGTGAGTGAAAGCCAGAGCTTTACACTGGCGCAGTCTCTGCCAACGCTGACTAA